>JAIRPB010000218.1 GCA_031257305.1 Azoarcus sp. | reverse complement strand
AGTCCCCCGAAAAAGCCGAATTCTTCAGCAAGCACGGAAAACGCGAAGTCAGTATGCCGTTCCGGCAAAAAATCAAGTTGTGTTTGTGTGCCGTGCTTCCAGCCTTTGCCAGAGATACCACCGGAACCGATGGCGATGGTCGACTGGATGATGTGGAAGCCTTTGCCTTTGCGGTCACGGGTGGGGTCTAACATCGTACAGACGCGGTCTTGCTGGTAGGGCTTCAAGACGGGCCACCTAATACCTTCTTGACAGATCTGGTCCCCGTAGATGCTAAAGGCAATGACGGCAGCAAAGCCCGCGATGAGAACCGGCAGGATGAGTTTCCAAGGCAGGCCAGCAAAGAAAATCACATATAAACCCGAAGTGCTAATCAGGATAGCGGTGCCCAAATCGGGCTGTTTTGCAATCAGGTAAACCGGTACGGACAGCAACAAGAAAGCCACCAGAAATCCCCACCAATTGATGTTGTGCTCGCGTTTCTGGAAAAACCAAGCCAACGCCATCGGCATGGCGATTTTCATCAGTTCCGATGGCTGGATACGTTGGGAAAAGCCGATTTCAAGCCAGCGTTGCGCCCCTTTGGAAACGGAACCGAACAAATGGACCGCAATGAGCAGGGCCACCCCGGCGATGTAAAACAGCGGGGAGAAGGAGAGCAAACGCCGCAACGGAATGAGGGCAACAATCCACATACTAAGTAGCGAGATGGTGATGTTGACCGTAAGGTGTTGCATGAGACGCCCCGGCGCGGCGCTCCAGATGATGATGGTTGAATAAAGCATCAAACAGCCGACAATCATCAGCAATACCGGGTCAAGCGGGCGGATAAGCGCGGCCAGCAACTGCGAGGGGCGTAGGCGGCGGGGCGGGGCCATTTAATCTCCTCCCGTGCCGCTTTGCATCGCTTCGCTAGGTTGTATCCAAGCGGGCCGTGCCCCACGGTCGCGGTTGGCCGGGGGAGAAGCAGGCTGAGGTTTGCGAGGCGGCGGTTTGCGGGGCTGTACCGAGGGCGGCGGCGCGGCATCGGCGGGCGGCGGTGTTTCCGGCGGGAGAGCGGCAGGCGGTGTTCTGGCAGGCCGTGCGGGGGGGCGTGTTCCCGTTGTTGGCGACGCGGGCCGGGAAGGTTGGGGAGTCCTAGCCGTCTGCGCTTCGGAGGGTTGCGGCGCGGTTTGTGTGCTTCCAGTAGGCCGCGCTTCGGCGGAAGGCTGTGGCGTACTTTGCGTACCGATAGGCCGTGCAGTGGCGGGAGGTTGCGGCGCGGTTTGTGTGCCGGTAGGCCGTGGCCTGGCGGATGGTGTTTCGGTGATGGCTGTTCCGTTTGGGGCAGTGACGGAATCATCCCCGTCATTTTCATCTTCAGGGGAGATATCCGTATCTTCCGGCGCGGCTTTTTCGTTCTGTTTGCCAAGGAGATAGGCGTCGATAACCTGACGCGCAATCGGCGCGGCGGATACGGCGCCGAAGCCGCCATTTTCCACCAGCACTGAGAGCGCGATTCTGGGCGTGATTTTGGGGTCGTTGGGTTTGTCTGGTTTGTTGGTGGGGGCGTAGGCGATAAACCATGAGTGGTCGCGCATGCGTTCGTTGGATTTGTCGTAGGCGCCGCCCTTGAGCGAGTAGACCTGCGCCGTGCCGGTTTTGCCGGCGGCTTGGTACTGCGCGCCGATAAAAGAGCGCGTTGCCGTGCCACGGACGGTTACGGAGGCGAGCGCGTTGCGGACTGCTGCCATGTATTCGGGCTTAACGTCAATTTCACGGGTAATTTCGGTGGGAAGCAATTGTTCCTGCCCTTGCTGGGTGATGATGGCTCGCGCTACGTGCGGACGGATTAGCTTGCCCTCGTTGGCAAGGGCGGCCATCGCCGTGGCCATCTGGACGGGAGTGTAGGCATTGTAGCCTTGCCCGATACCCACCGAGATGGTTTCGCCGCCATACCATTTTTGTGCTTGTTTTCCGAGTCTGGCAAAACGTTTTTTCTTCCATTCTTGCGAGGGCAGCACCCCTTGCGCTTCGCCGGGAATATCGATGCCGGTAAACGAGCCAAGCCCGAACTGGCCAATGAAGCCAGAGATACCGTCAATGCCAAGGTCGTTGGCAAGCAAATAGTAGTAAGTGTTGCATGACACAATGATGGAGGTGGGGAGGTCGACGAGGCCATGGCCGCCTTTTTTGTCGTCCTTAAACGTATGCCCGCCGTAGTTGAAATATCCGGGGTCGCTGATTTTTTGCGTAATGGTGCGTTTGCCGTTTGTGAGGCCCGCCAGCGCCATGAAGGGTTTGAAAGTGGAACCGGGCGGATAGGCGCTATAGATAGCGCGGTTAAGCAACGGCTTGTCTATCGAGGTATTGAGCATTTTCCAGTTTTCAGAGGAGATGCCGTCGACAAAAAGATTAGGGTCAAACGTAGGCATTGACACTAGCGCAAGCACTTCGCCGTTTGTGGGGTCAATGGCAACCAGCGCGCCGCGCCGCTCGCCGAAAGCGGCTTCGGCCACCCTCTGCAAGTCAAGGTCGACGGAAAGCTGGATGGTATTGCCCGGTGTTTCAGGCTCAATACTCCGTGTCCGTACTTTTACGTTACGGTTGTTGCGCTCGATGTATTCGGTCCCGGTAATGCCGTGAAGGTCCGCCTCGTACCTTTCTTCCACGCCGCGCTGGCCAATGTGGTCCGTGCCCTCATAGTTTTTCTTTTCGTTGCGTTCCTCGATTTTTTTAACGTCAGCTTCGCTGATGCGGTTGATGTAACCGATAAGGTGCGAAGCCAGCGGGCCGTTGGGGTAGTCCCGGAAAAAACGGGTCTGGACATCGACGCCGGGAAAGCGGTACCGATTCGCCATAAAGCGGGCAACTTCTTCATCGCTTAAACGTGTGCGGATGGGCGCGGCCTTTAATTGCGGGTTATCCCGCCGAAATTTATTGAAACGGTCCCGGTCTTTGGGTTCGATGGCGATGAGGCTGCCCAGTTCGTCGATGGTTTTGCTGAGGTTATCGACTTCTTTGTAGGTGATTTCCAACGTGAAGGCGATAAAGTTGCGGGCCAGAATTTTGCCGTTGCGGTCGATGATGTTCCCGCGCTGCGGGACGAGCGGCAACGGGGCAATATAGTTGTTTTCGGATTCAGTGCGGTACTTTTCGTATTCTTTTACTTGGAGCTTGTGGAGCCGCCACGCCAGTACGGACAAGCCGATGAGCACAAACATGGCGACAACAACCAAGCGCAGGAAAAATCCCCCTCTGTTTTCATCAGATTCTTTGAAGGCGTTCATTTTGATGCCGCTGTTTTAGATGGGCCGGTTTTCATCCCTGTCGACGGGCTGAAATTGCGGCAACAGCAGTAAATAAGTAAGCGGCAGCCAGAGTGCCGCGCCAACGAGGCTAGACAGAAAGTATCCCGTACCGGGAAGCGTCTTTCCGCTCAGCACTTGGACGGCCGCCATTAGGGCCTGCGATGCCAAAAGGATGGGCAGCACATGCAGTGCCTGCAACAGCGCCGGAAACCACATGACTCGCCTTGAGAGGCTGTTGGCAAAAAAAGCGGCCATCACGTAAGCCAAAGCATGTTGTCCCATCGGAGCGCCTTGGCCAATATCTACCAGTATCCCAAGACAAAAACCCATGCCCATGCTAATGTTTTGGGGTTCGCGGATACTCCAGAAAACTAAGACCAACGCTATCCAGTCGGGAATGGGAAGCTCTTTGTTCTCGAACGGGACATACTCCAGCAGGAGCGCGATAAACAGGCTCATGTAGACGAACCACGGCCTAACAGGCTGAAGAATGCGGTTTGAACGGTTGGTGAATTGCGTTGGCATGGTCAGTCCCTATCCTCGGCCGGGTGTATTTTTCTCTTTGGGGGAGGCGGGTCTCCTGTCTCTGGGTTGGGCATCGGGGGCGGTAGTTCGGCGCGCCCCAATACCAACACGCGGGTACTTGTTTCGACTCCGCCAAGGGGCTGGCAGAGAATACGGGCGAAAGAACCTGATTCCCGGTTGACGCTCACGACCTTTGCCACGGGAAG
>JAIRPB010000148.1 GCA_031257305.1 Azoarcus sp. | reverse complement strand
CAGTGATGGCAACGGCATCAAAATCCATCGTTGCCTTGCCAACGGAAATCTGCACGGCGGGCGCTTCGCCAAAAAAATTGGGCAACGTAAAAACCAGCCCGCCCAGCAAAACAAAAATGATAAGGATATTTTTCCAGAGGGGATAACGGTTCATGGTTTGTCGGCTATGAAAAGACGCCGAGACGGATTTGAACCCGACCCGGCAATAGAGGAAACATCAGCAGAATCAGATGTTTTTCAGCGTACCTTTGGGCAACACCGTTGCGATGGATTGTTTTTGGATAGCAACGGTCGTGTTCGCGGCGATTTCAATCTGGACGAAATTATCTTCGCCCACTTCCACAATCTTCCCCAAAATACCGCCGCCCGTGACGACTTCATCCCCTTTAGAGAGCGCGTCAAGCATCGTTTTATGTTCCTTGGCGCGTTTCGTTTGCGGGCGAATCATCAAGAAATACAAAACGACGATGAACAGGATAGGCAACAAAAGCCCTTCAAACCCTCCCCCAACCTGGCCGGCAGCGGCCTGCCCAGTCGCAGCTTCTTGAGCATAAGCATTAGAAATCAGCACGTTACAACTCCATGTGTCGCGGAAAACGGAGCATTATAACAGCCACAAGGCCATCGCTCACTTCAAACTGCTTCTCTACCCATATCAGTCATATTCCTCTGCTTGACCCCCCCAAGGCGAAACTATCTGTTCTACGGTTTAGCAACACGAGCATCCCTCGCGTCCTGCAATGCTGCCGATTTTTCCGCCCCAAAATACAACGGGCGAGCAATGCCCGCCCGTACATGAAAACACCGCTTATGCAATCACACAGTCATATTCATGATGTCTTGGTAAGCCGAAACCAGACGGTTACGTACCTGCACCATCTGTTGGAACGATAGATTGGCTTTTTGCAGGTTCACCATCACATCCTGCAAATTGACGCGGGAGTCGGCGGCGGAAAAATCTTCTGCCATAGAGCGGGCTTCTTTTTGGGCGGCGCTCACGTCTTTCAGGGCGTTGTTGAGCACTTCGGCAAAACTCACGCCACCGGCGGGCGGGTCGGCGGCTTGGACAGGTTTGTTCTGCGCCGCCCGCGACATGGCGTGCAGTTCAGAGAGCATTTGCTCGATTCCGCGTGTATCCATCATCCACGCTCCGGGAAAAGGTTGGCTGTTTTGAGGATAGTCCAGCAACCATCGTGCCAGCAAGCCATTTGACTTAAACCTCGTAACCTTCGTCTCGGTACTGCTGAAGTTTGTAGCGCAAGGTGCGCTCCGAGATACCGAGCTTTTCAACGGTTTTTTTGCGGGAGCCGCCCATTTCCCGCAGGGTTGAAAGGATATGTTCCCGCTCAAAGTCCCGCATATTGGCAGATTTTGCTGCCGGGTTCAGCGCGGCGGGCGGTAATGGGGGGGCAATATTTGCCTGTATCGGGGAAGAAGGCGCGTACTCGTTTGCCGCCGTCGCGGGGGCTTGCGGGAAGATGCCTTCAGAGAACGCCGGGGGAACGCTCACTTCGTGGTTTTCCTGCCAGTCCGGTATGCAGAGATGAAGCGTTTCGGCGCTCACCATATCGCCGGTTGTCAGAATTAAAGCGCGGTGCGTGGTGTTTTCTAATTCGCGGACATTGCCCGGCCAACGGTAGCGCGGCAGTAGCGCCTCGGCCTCTGGCGAAAACCATGCCTGGCGGCCGGCATGCCGTGCGTGTTCGCCCAAAAAATGCCGCGCCAACGGGATGATGTCGCCGGGGCGCTCACGCAGCGGCGGAATGACAAGCGGAAAAACGTTTAACCGATAATACAAATCTTCACGAAAACGCCCGTGCGCAATTTCTTGAGCCATATCGCGGTTACTGGTGGCCAATACGCGGATGTCCAGCGAAACCGGTTTTTTGCCGCCCACGCGCTCAACCTCGCGTTCCTGCAATACCCGCAAAAGTTTCGCCTGAAGGCCGAGCGGCATTTCAGAGATTTCGTCGAGCAAAATAATGCCGCCTTGCGCCTGCTCAAATTTGCCGGGCTGGCCGCTCTGCGCGCCCGTGAAAGCGCCTTTCTCATAGCCAAATAACGTCGCCTCCAACAGGTTTTCAGGAATAGCGGCGCAATTGATAGCAATAAACGGGGCATCCCGGCGCTGCGAATGGTGATGGATATAACGCGCAAATACTTCCTTGCCCGTGCCGGATTCGCCAGTGAGCAACACCGTGGCATCGCTTGACGCAACTCTTGCCGCCAGCGCCAGCAACTGGTGGGTGCGGGCATCCCCGGCAATCACGTTATCTAACTCCGGCGGCGCCGCCGCATAGCGGCGCACACATTCCAACAACATATCCGGCTCAAACGGTTTCATCAAAAAATCGCACGCGCCGCCACGCATGGCCGCGACGGCTTTATCTACGTCTCCGTAAGCGGTCATCAGCAGCACGGGCAATTGCGGCAGACGGCGGCGGATTTCGCCGAGAAGCTCCAGCCCGTCCATTGGCTGCATCCGTAGGTCAGACACCACGAGGTTGAATTTTTTCTGTTCAAGCTGGGCAAGCGCGCCGGGACCGCCGTTTGTCCCAATCACCGTGTGGCCCGCCATTTCAAGGGTTAGGCACACCGCATCGCGCATGGCATCGTCATCTTCAACGATTAGAATGTCCAGTTGTCCAATCATGGCATTGAGGCTCCCGCCAACGCAGATTCTGGTAAAGATGCCGATACATGTACATGGCGCACAGTGTCCCCGGCGCGGCGGCCCCCGCGCCGCCGGTCACGTTCCGTGCCCCGCCTGTCTTGGTACAGCCAGTCTGTCGGCAGCAAAGGCAAAGTCAAAATAAAGGCAGAACCTTTACCCTGTGAGGATTCCAACAAAATATCGCCCCCATGCCCGCGAGCCACGCCCCGGGCAATCGCCAGCCCCAAGCCCGTTCCTTCAGCACGGGTTGTAAAGAAAGGCTCGAAAAGGCGCGCCTGCAATTCCGGGGCAATTCCCGCGCCGCTGTCTTTAACGATAAACCGCAGTTCTTCCCCTGCTTGCCCATTCTGGCTCACCGTGCGAATTACATTGCAGCTCACCGTCCCGCCCGCGCCCGTGGCTTGGATGGCGTTCTCGATTAGATTGCCAACCGCCCCGCCCAACGCTTTGCGGTCCCCATGAATCAGTGCGTTGCCGCACTCGCAGCCACTTTGGAACGTCACCTGTTTTGCCCTAGCCAGCGGCTCAAGCGTATGGACAAGTTCCGCCAGCAGTTCGCCCACGTCAAAATCCTGCCGCCCTAGGCTATCGCCTCGCGCAAAAAGCAACATATCCCGGATAAGCCGTTCCAGATGGCGCAAACGCTCAACAGCGCGGTCCGCCACCTTTTGGCGTTCCGCAGGGCCTAATTCAGGCTGGCGCAAGTTGCTGGTATAGAGCAGGGCCGCAGATAAAGGAGTACGCAACTGGTGTGCCAGCCCCGCAACCATCTCGCCCATTGCCGCCAGCCGTTCGTTACGCTCTACGGTTTGCCGCATCCGGTGTGTTTCAGTCACATCGTTCAACAGCAAGATGCGCCCCTCGCCGGACTCCAGCGCGGTTTCAGAAATCGCAAGCCGCCGCAAGCCGTCGGGCTGTTCCAAAACCATTTCGCCCGGAGTCCCGCTGGCCTGAAGCATTGCCGCAATCGCTTCCCAATCCCGCCCGGGCAAGTTATCGCCAAAGAGCAGTTCCGCCGCACGGTTGACCTGCTCCACGCGGTTATCGCGCCCCAGAACCACCACGGCGGCCGGCAGCGTCCCCATCAGCACTTTGAAACGCTCGCTTAACTGTTCCACCTGCGCGGCCAGCGCGTTATAAGCACCAGAAAGTTCTTCCGATGCGTGGCTGAACACGGCAAAAGCCTGTGCCAGTTGTGCGGCAGAAGGGAGCGTATCCGCCCCATCTGAAAGCATCACAGCAGCGGGAATAACGGAAGATGACCCGTTCATATCGGCTTTAACATGGCATTCCAAGCAAACATGTTTTCATGACAACCAGCGGATTGCCAGTAAAAAATGCCGATTCCCAAGCAATGTCGGGAAACTCTATTGGGGCAAGCCCCTGCCTGCCATTCACACACAAACGTAAGGCAAGCATCCTGCTTGCCCTACATTTCGTGCCGTGCTCTCCCGCCGTCTGCGGGCATCCCCCTGAAACCCTCTCCCACAAAGGGGAGAGGGAGGACCGGGCGGCGGGACGCCGTGGGCGGCGTCCCCTACGGCATCCCCCGTGTGGGAAGGCCGGGGGCGTCCTTCGCGCCTTACGGAGTAAGGGTAAGCATCGGGCGATTGGCAAGCGCCCCTTGTATCTACAAAACCAGCAATGATGTCTGGGGAACTCGTTATCTAAAAAGCGAACCGCGAATAAACGTAGATAAACGCTAATTTATTAAGCAGTTTTTTGGGTTTCGCGTGTATTAGCGTTCATTCGCGGTTTTCCGTCTAGCCGGGAGGGCGGGTTTCTGGTTTGCGCCCAATCACTCATCCGTGATATACGGGATAACTCCTCAAAACGCCCCGGAACCTGCCATGCCCATTAACCAGCTTATTCTCGGTGACAATCTCGAAATCCTTAAAACGCTGGAATCGGAGAGCGTTGACCTTATCTACCTTGACCCACCGTTTTTTTCCAACCGCAATTACGAGGTGACTTGGGGCGATACGGGCGAAATTCGGAGTTTTCAGGATCGATGGGCAGGCGGGATAAGCCATTACATCGAGTGGCTGAAAGAACGGGTAGAACAGATGCGCCGGATATTGAAATCAACCGGGAGTATTTTTCTGCATTGCGATTGGCATGCAAATGC
>JAIRPB010000137.1 GCA_031257305.1 Azoarcus sp. | reverse complement strand
GTGGCGGCCGCTTCACGTTTGGCGCGGATGCGTTCCATGACACGCGCCTTGCGCTGCGGGTCCTCGCCGATGCCCGCTTCCGCCAGTTTGATTTCGAGGGATTTCGTGCCCGTTTCGCGCTCAAGCGCCTCCGCAGCCGCCATCCGGTCCGTAAAATCTTCGTGGCGCTTTTGGATGCGCTCCAAAGATTCCTTTGCGCTGGCGAGTTTTGAGCCGGTTACGCCCACGCTTTCAGAAATGCTTTGCGTGGCTTTGTGGACGCTTTCCGTGGCCTTCGCCATCTGGATGGCGCGCTCATGCTCACGGATTTTGTTTTCCGCCGACTTGATAAGGTCTTTGAGCCGGGAAGATTGCAGGGCGTAATCCGCATGCAGTTGGGTTTGGCGCTCTAATTCGGCTTCTTGTTCGGCTACTTTGGCGGCAACCTCTTCGGCAAGAACTTCTTTTTGTTTTTCCAGCGCCTCGACGGCGAGGTTCTCTAGCCGCTCCACTTCGCTCCGTGTGCGCTCAATTTCGCGGGCGCTCTGCATCTCTTTTGCCATGACGCCCGCCAATTCAGCCTTAGCTTGCGTTACCGCGTTGCGCGCATCAACGATTTCTTGCTCATAGATACGCACGCCGTTGGCATCAACGATGCTCTCACCCAACTCCCGGGCACTCCCACGCAGCAGCGTGACGATTTTTTTGATAACGCTCATGATTCATGCTCCTTTCACAGCAAATACCCAGTAAGGGCTTCTAGCGCGTCAATAGCGTTGTCGCTTAACGCAGCAATATCGGTGGTGATGTCATTCACGCTGGCATCGCTTGCCAGCGCGCCGTACAAAACATAGTGGCCTTTCACGCGCCCAAAGGCAGAAAGCGGGATGGACGGGTTTAGGTCCAGCAAAAGCCCCAGAAGCTCCGCCCGCTTATCGGGAATGACTTCTTCATCTTTCCAGAGATAGCAGATGCACAAAATCTGCTCATCGGAGGCCGTCACGAAAATGGGCAGTTCTTCCCGCCCGCCAATCAGCACTTGGATGACCGAGGTTTCCCCCGGAATGGGCTGGAGGTTCACCGCGCACCCGCCTAGGCGCGCGCCTAGCAATGTGTCCAGCCCGGCAAGACGTTCCTGCAACGATTTCATGTTTCCTCCCGGCGCAAAAGCCAGAAAATTGAAGAGTGGCGGCGGATAAAACCGTTTGCTCGCCGTGCGGAACGGACTGTGCGCCAATGGACATAATATGGCAACAACTTTTTTCACAGGTTGTCGCATTTGAGTGACAAATTTGGGTTCGGTGAAAGCCGCATACTTCCCTCCGGCAACCGTTTTGAGGCGTCTACTCCGGTATGCGCGGACGCACACAACAGGCGCGAAGGCCATCAATCATTGAAGCGGCGCGGCGATGCTGTGCTGTCCGGGGTTAGGGCAATCTACCGTTAGGGCGGCTTTACAAAAGTTTTAGCCGGCCGCTTTCGACCCTTTGGCAAAATAAGCGTAGGTATCGTCGGCACTGAGCGGGCGGGCGTGTTTGTAACCTTGGATGATGTTGCAGTGCAGTGTCTGGAAATACTCCCATTGGGTCTCATTTTCCACGCCTTCCGCGATAACGCGAAGGTTCATGGCCCGCGCCACGGTGGCAATGGTGGCGATGAGGGAATTGACTTTAATATCGCCAATTTTGGAGGTGAAGAAGTGGTCGATTTTGATGGCGTCTACTGGGTAGTCGAATAGGTTCCCAAGCGCCGCCCGTTCTACAACTAAGCGGTCAATGATAATTTCAATACCCATTTCACGTAGCGCGCTCAGTGTTTTGAAAGTTTGGGGAGAGCATTGCAGCAGGGTGTATTCCGATATTTCAAACGCGACGTTCTGTGCGGAGAATTGGTGCGCGTCGAGAATTTCGCGGACACGGGCGGCGTAATTGTGCTGTTCCAGATATTGCGGCGAAATATTGAACGAAACGCGGCCATTGAAAAGCCCTTCCATGAGCCATTCACGGGAAATTAAACAAGCCATTTGCATGATTTGCGCGTCAATTTCCCCGATTAGGCCACTGTGTACGGCCGCATCTATAAAACTGCTGGATTCCATTAAGCCGTTTTCCGGGTGTATCCAGCGGGCCAGCACTTCCAGATATAGTGTGCGGTGTTCCGTGGTGTGATAGAGCGGCTGGAAGAATGGAATAAGCTGGTGTTTGTCTAGCGCGATGCGCAATTCTTTTTCTAGCCTTGCGGAAATAAACAGCTTTTCTTGGATACGAGGCTCGAAGAATTGATAGTGCATCCCGCCTTTTGCTTTGGCGATATACATCGCCATATCTGCATTTTTAATGATTTTTTCGGGGTCTTTATCCTCATCGCTTCCGTGGAAAGTCGCAATCCCAATGCTGGTTTTAATGGTGAGTTCATTGCCGGAAAACACAATCGGCTTTTGGAGTTTATCCAGAATATCCTGCGCCAAAACGGAAGCCCATTCCGGCTTTTCGACGCCGGTCATGATAACGGCGAATTCGTCACCGCCTAGGCGCGCGGCGGTGTCTGTTTTACGGACCCGCTCTTGCAGGATATTGGCCATATGCACAAGCATAGCGTCGCCCGCAGGATGCCCGAGGGTATCGTTAATGTGTTTGAAACGGTCGAGGTCTAGGAAAAGCAGCGCACCATATTGTTTTGAGCGTTCGCACTGGCTCACGGCTTTTTGAAGCTGTTCGTTGAACAGCATACGGTTAGCCAGCCCCGTGAGGGGGTCATGGCCGGCTAGGTATTGCGCTTTTTCTTCCGCCGTGCGGCGGATATGGATTTCTTCAGAAAGCTGTTTGTTTGTTTCTGAAAGTTCGCTTGTGCGTTCTTCAACGAGGATTTCCAAACGGTCTTGGATGTCCCGGAGTTCTTGTTCCGCTTTTGTACGGTCTGCGATTTCCTGTTCCAGACTGTTGATATTCTGGTTTAAGGTATCCGCCATTTCGTTGAAAGTGCTGGCGAGCGAGGTAATTTCATTGGTGAACCGGTATTGGAAGCGGAAATCGTTTTCTCCAAGACGGTAACGGTTAAAACCGTCGTTTAGCCAACCGATTTTTTTCGATAGGAAAGAAGCCATCCATACCGCTAGGACAATGACAATCACGAGCAGGACGAACGTTGAGAGGGAAAGCTGTGTTAAAGACCTGATATGGCTGTCATGCAAAACATCATTGGTCTGCCCCCCTTGCTCGGTCATTTTTCTGTTGGAGGCTTTGATGATGCGGTCAAGATTGGAGCTGGACAACTTGCTGGCGTGGTGGAAATCATTGAGGTTGACACCAATGGTGACAATGCCAAAACCGCGTTTGTTGCCCGTGACCTGCGGGCTGTATTGCCCGGTGTAATAGGGGATGGCAGCGGCGGTGGTTAATTTCCACAGCCCGCTCCACAACATGAGAAAAGAACCTGACCCGCCTTGGTCAGCAAGGTTGTACCAGCCAATACATTGCGGGGCGTTATTGAGCCAGCGGCAGTCCAGCCCGACCTTGCCCTGTGCGGTGAGTTCCTTCGCGGGTTTGCGGCTTTGAAGCTGGTCGACAAAAATCGGGGCGGTTTGCTGGTACTCGCGCCAGCTTTTACCGCTTCTCATGAAATCTTCATAAACCCTATCTTCTAGCCAAGGCAGTTCCGGCTCGCCGTTTGAGTCGTAGCCCACGATAGAGTGGTGGCGGGGATGGACAATGTTGCGCCCCTTCTGGTCCCAGATAAAAGCGTAGTTGCCGTCATAAGCACTGTTAATGTCCCGGTACCGTTCCTCGGAAGGCGAGATATGGTCGGTGAAAGACATAAGGTGGTCGTGGTTAACTGCCAGCGTCACCCATCCGAGCACTTTGCCGTTTTTCGACACCGGGGCGGCCCA
>JAIRPB010000133.1 GCA_031257305.1 Azoarcus sp. | reverse complement strand
CGAAAGGGGGGCCGCTTCAAATGTCCGGCGGTCGGCAACCGATACAACGAGGATTTCTTTGCCGGGGATTTGCGCCGTGGCGGGGGCTGTCGGGGCATGGATGTTGAGTTCGCTGCGGCTTGTGGCGCAACCGCCAAGCAAGGCGAGGGAGGAGACTCCGAGGATTAGGGCAATGCGAAAGTTCATGTTGGCTCCTTTTTGGGTTTGTGTGTGGTTCCATGTGTAGGACAGTGTATAAACACGCAACGAATGAGTATATCTATCGTTAATTCTTACCGATAGCATCCCGTCCTGTCATTCTTCGTTTATTAGGCAGTTCTCCGCATTTCCGCCAAAAACAGTTCATGACTGTAGAATCCCCCAAACCTCAAGTTCCCCCCGCCATGCTCTCCATCGCTTTCTCCAACCGCTTTGAAAACCTGCTCGATGCCTTGCTGGCGCGGATGGAGGCTTCCCGTTTGCGCGGGCCGTTTGTGCGGGGACAGGTGATTGTGCCGGGGAGCGCGTTTCGGCGGCGTATTGAACTGGCGATGGCGGATTGCTTTGGGATTGGGGCGGGGGTCGATTTCGATACGCTTTCGCATTATTTGTGGCGGCAGGTTGGGCGCGTTGTTGCGGGTGTGCAGGACGTTTCGCCTTACGCTCCGGCGGTGTTGGTTTGGCGGGTTTTTGCCGCATTGGATGGGGACTGGCGGGAGAAACACGCCCGGTTGGCGCGTTATCTTCAAGGGGCGGATGTGCGGCAGCGTTTTGAACTGGCGGGGCGGCTGGCCCGGCTGTTTGACCATTATTTGTGCTATCGCCCGGAGTGGCTCGAAAAGTGGGCGGCGGGTGATAAGGCGCTTGCTGTGCGGGAGGGGAATTTTTGTGCGGATGAGGCTTGGCAGGCCGAATTGTGGCGGCGCATTCATGCAGAGGGAGAATCGCCCCGTTTGCCATTTCTTGAATTTTTGCGGCAAGCAGAAGGGATGGGGGACGATACATTGGCGGGAATGGGACTGCCCGCCGAGGTGGATGTTTTTTGCCTGCCCACGTTGCCGCCGCTTTATCTGGGGATGTTGCGGGCGCTCGCACGGGTGACGGAGGTGCGGCTTTATGTGCTCAATCCTTGCCGTGAATATTGGTTTGATATTGTTGATGCGCGGCGGTTGTCTTGGCTGGCGCGTAAACAGCGCGATTCTTTCCACGAAACGGGCAACAGGCTGCTGGCGGGTTGGGGCAAGCAAACCCAAGCGCAGATTGAATCTTTGTTTGAAGGCGAAAACCCGGTATTGGAAGAGGCCGGTTTTGTGCCTTACGCGGGACCGCACCTCTTGTCGAAATTGCAAAACGCCATACTCGATTTGCGGGAACTTGACCCCGGCAGCATCTTGTTAGATGAGCATGACCGTAGCGTTGAACTTCATCTGTGCCACTCGCGCATCCGAGAACTTGAAGTGCTGCATGACCGGCTACTGGGGCTGTTCAAAACATTGCCGGGGTTACGGCCTGATGAAATCCTTGTTTTAACGCCCGACCTTGAAAGCTGTGCGCCTTTAATTGAAGCCGTTTTTGGCACGGCTCCGCGAGAGCGGGCCATCCCTTGGCGCATTACGGGGCGGGGGCGGCTGGATGACAATCCCGTGGCGCGGGCGATTTGTGATGTGCTGGCGCTGGCTTCGGGCAACGCGCCTGCCAGCCAGGTTTTTGATTTTCTTCGGCAGCCATTGCTGGCGGCGCATTTTGGTTTGGATGAATCCGCGCTGGAACAGGTACGCGACTGGATAGGGCATGCGGGTATCCGTTGGGGGTTGGATTCTAAACAGGCTCATGCTGCGGGGGCGAGTAACAAATATACCTTTCAGACGGGGTTGGCGCGGCTGTTTCTTTCTTGGGCAGCGGGGCGGGTTGCCGGACGTGCCTGTTTTGAAGGGCAATCTGGCGTTGCTGTGGCTCCTCAAGGGAGCGCCGGCCTCACATTGGGCGCGTTCTGGGATTATGCTGATGTGCTTAACCGTCTGTGTGCTGAACTTCTAAAAGAACATGATGCGGAGGGTTGGCGCACCCTTCTTTTGGAATCGCTTGCCGCGCTGGTTGGCGAAGCGCCGGGATATGCTGAAGAAATGCGGCTTGTGCGCGAAGCCATTGATGCGCTGGCTAACGACATTGCTTTGGGGCATGGAAATGAAACGGCTTTTAATTTGCCGCTGGACGTTATTAGGCTTGCTTTGGAAGAGCGGCTCGAAGAATCCGCCCGGAGCAGCATTCCCGGCGGCGAGGTGACGTTTGGCGCGCTCTCCGCCTTGCGCGGCCTGCCCTACCGCGTCATCTGCCTTATCGGTTTGGATGACGAAGCCTTTCCTGCCCGCGTGCGCGCCGACGAATTTGATTTGATGTCTGCCTTCCCGCAAAAGGGCGACTACCAGCGCCGGGATGATGAACGCAATCTTTTTCTTGACCTTATTCTTGCGTCGCGTGAAGTCCTGCATCTGTCTTGCGTTGGGCGCAGTGCGCGGGATAACGCCGAATTGCCGCCTTCCGTGCTGGTTGATGAGTTGCTTGATACGCTGGCCGCCGCTTCGGCGTTACACCCTGAACAGCCAGAATCGGTTGCCCGCGCACGGGCTAGGCTCATCGTCCAACATCCTCTGCAATCTTTTTCGCCGGATTATTTTGTGGCGGACGGAAAACGGGATATTCGTCTGGAAAATTTTCGCGGCGAATTCGCCCGTGCCCTTGCCGAGCGTTCACGCTCACTGCAAGGCGACGCCGGAGAGCAAGCGCAAACGTGGGACGATGAAGCCAGCGAGGTGAACGGGGATATTGAAGAAGAATCGGTTGGCAAACCCTTTTTTACCCTGCCCTTAGCGCCGCCGCCAGAGGACTGGCGCTGCGTTGACCTGGCCCAACTCAAAGAATTTTTCCGTAACCCTTGCCGTTTTCTGTTACGTGCGCGTCTGGGGCTTGATTTGCCAACGGCAGAAGAAGAACTCAATGATGCCGAACCTTTTGTGCCAGATGGGACGGCCCGGCGTTTGCTGGCGGAGCGGTTGCTGCCCGTTTTGCTGGAGGAAGTAACCGAGGGCAGGGGGGGCATTGCCGATGATGACCTGTTCCGCCTAGCCCGTGCGGGCGGCGAATTTCCCGATGGCAATCTTGGGGAAGGGGCGTTGCGCCGTGAATTGGTTTCACTGCGCACATTCGCTCACCGGGTCCATGCGGCGCTGGCAAGTGCTTGCCGACAAACGCATGTCATAAAGCTGGCGTTCACGCTTAATGACGAGGCTTGGGAACTCCGGGCGGCGTTTGGCGCGTTGCGCGAAACGGGAATGGTTGCCTACCGCTACGCCGACATCCAAGCACAAGATGTTCTCGCCGCATGGCTTGACCATCTGGCGCTTTGCGCCGCGCCGCCGAAAGATGTTGAATGCGTTACCCGTGGCATCTCACGCAATGGCGGATTCATACTGCGTCCCGTTTCCGAAGCGCAAGCGAAAACGCATCTCGGCGCGTTGCTGGCGCACTACCGCGTGGGATTGACGGCCCCTTTGCGCTTTTTCCCGAAATCGTCTTGGGAATACGTACAAAGCCTTGCCAACAGCGGAGATGAAGATAAAGCGCACAAAGCCGCCGCCAAAAAATGGAACGAGGGCGATTTTGCCGAAAAAAACAACGCCGCTTACCGCCTAGCCTTGCGCGGATGGGGCGAGCGCGAAATTTTTGACGATGTATTCCAAGTGCACTCAAAGGCCATTTTTGAACCGGTATTGCAAGTTTTTGAAAAGGTTCTGGGCTGAGCGCAAGCGCGGCGGCGTAATTATTTCACCGTGCCCACCAAAGGGAACAAACATGGCCACCCAATACCCGGCTGTTTTTGGGCAACAGCATGGCGGGCTGTTTTTTGTGCAGTTTATGGAGGCGCGAGCCGGAGTCGAACCGACCTACACGGATTTGCAATCCGGTGCATAACCGCTTTGCTATCGCGCCCCGAAAAAGGAGGGGCATTATAACAGCCATCTACCGGAGGGCAATGGTTTGGTTCTGGGGGTTACGATATTAGCCGCGTTCCGCGCTGTTTTTCTTCCCCGTTGGCGGTATCTAGCCCGTAGAACATGGAAAGTTGCGCGTAAACATCGGGGAAATCAGCCCGAAGGCTCAAGGGTGTTTCAAAAAAGGCTTCGGAGGCGACGGCGAAAAATTCTGCGGGGCTGTCTGTTGCGTAGGGGTCAAGGATAGTGTCGATGCCGGCGGCGTCTAGTTTGCACAGGCGCTCGTATCCGGCGGTGAAGGCTTCTTTCCATGTTTTTGCGGACATGCCGGGAGGCAGGGCAGGACAGCCGTCGGCTTCGTCTAGCATGTGGGCGAATTCGTGGATGACGATGTTGATGCCGGAAGGCGGCCTGCCGTCGTGCCATGACAATAATACGGGGCCGTTTCTGTGCGCCTCGCCCAGCAGGATGTCCTCGTATTGGTGCACGACGCCCGCTTCGTCCATGATTTGGCGCGGTACGATGAAATCGCTTGGGTAAACGACGATGCCTACCCAGCCGCGGTAGGCGGATAATCCCCGGAAATGGTTGAGGATGGGCAAACAGGCTTGGATGGCGATGGAAAGCATGATTTCATCGTTTAGACGCAAACCGCGCGCACCATAGAACTCTTTTTCAGAAAGGAAGTCTTGGCACAGATGGCGCAAGCGGGCGCGGGCTTCTTCGGAGAGCCAAGCGAGGAACGGCATGGGGGCTTCTACGCACGCCCATAGTTTTGGCGAGGGTGCGGGCCGGTTGCGTCTGGCTGGCGGGAGATTTAGCCAGTTTTTGAATTTATCAAGCATTCCGTAGTGCCGGGGTAGAAAAAACCAAGGAAGAAATGATACGCAACCTTATGGGATAATCGCGCATTATGGTATCTGTTAAACATGCCGTGGGTCACGGCACGGCCTCCCCGCCTATCGATTTAATTGCTGAAGGCACAACACGTGAAGAACGTGCCGCCATTGAGCGTGCCTTGTTGCTGGCGAGGGAAACCTATGCGGAATGTACGCTTGGCACGGGGGAGGATGTTTGGACGCATGCGTTGGGTTGTGCGCTCATCGTCTCATCGCTGCGTCTGGATGTGGATACGCGCATTGCGGCGTTGCTGTTTTGCGTTGAAGAATTTGCCCCGGACATGCAGGAACGGATTGAAACGGATTTTGGGCCGCATGTTGCCCGGCTAATCGCGGGGTTGCGCAAACTCCACGGGATGCGGTCGCTAACCCGCACAGTGGGGGCGGCTTCCGCGCCGGAAATCCGTGCCCAGGCGGAAACATTGCGCAAGATGCTGCTGGCGATGGTCGTGGATATTCGCGTTGTCCTGTTACGGCTGGCTTCGCGTGTGCAGACTTTGCGCCATTACACCGACGTGCCGGACGAGCGGCGGCAAATGGTGGCGCGCGAGGCGTTTGATATTTACGCGCCGCTTGCCAACCGCCTTGGGATATGGCAACTCAAGTGGGAACTGGAGGATTTATCTTTCCGTTTTCTGGAGCCGGAAACCTATAAGCGCGTTGCCAGCATGTTGGACGAGCGCCGTTCCGAGCGTGAGGAATTTATCCGTCACGCGATTCAGCGTTTGCGCGGCGAACTAGACAAGGCAGACATCAAAGCCGAAATTCAAGGGCGCCCCAAGCATATCTACAGCATCTACAACAAGATGCGCTCTAAGCGGATTGGTTTCTCGGAGGTCTACGACATCCACGCACTGCGGGTGCTGGTGGATGAGGTACGTGACTGCTATGCAGTCTTGGGCATCGTCCACCAGATATGGCAGCCCATCCATAAAGAGTATGACGATTATATTTCCCGTCCAAAAGGCAACAACTACCAATCTTTGCATACCGCCGTGAGGGCGGACGACGGCAAGGCGTTAGAAGTGCAGGTGCGGACTTACGCGATGCACCGGCATGCAGAACTAGGCGTGGCGGCGCACTGGCGCTATAAAGAAGGCATCAGTATCGGCGGCGACTATGACGACAAAATTGCGTTGCTGCGCAACCTGCTGTCTTGGCGCGACGAAGTGGCCAGTTCCGCGCAATGGGAAGCGCATTACAAACTTGCCGCGATGGATGACACCATTTACGTGCTGACCCCGCAGGGGCGCGTCATTGACCTGCCGCGTGGCGCAACGCCCGTTGATTTTGCCTATCGCCTGCACACAGATTTAGGGCATCGCTGCCGGGGCGCACGGGTGGATGCGCATCTTGTGCCGCTCAACACCCCGCTGGAAAGCGGGCAGACAGTAGAAATTGTGGCCGCTAAGGAAGGCGGGCCTTCAAGGGATTGGCTCGATACGCGGCAAGGGTACGCGGCCAGCACTCACGCACGGCGCAAGATACGGCAGTTTTTTGGCGCGCAGGACGAAGAAGAAACCCTAGCGCGCGGGCGTAGCGTGGTTTCGCGTGAAATTCAGCGCGAGGGCTTCACGCAGACCAATATCGAATCGCTTGCGGCGCACCTTGGTTTCAAAGACGCCGAGTCCTTATACCTTGCCGCCGGGCGTAGCGAACTCGGTACGCGCACTTTGCAGACGGCGATGCGCGAACTGGATGCGCTTTCAACGGGCAAAACCGGGGCCGGGGCGGAGAACAAACCAGAAATCGTCGTTAGCCGTTCCCGTGCGGGCAATAGTTCGGGAAAAGTGCTGATTGTTGGTGTTGATAACCTGCTCACGTCGCTTTCCGGCTGCTGCAAGCCCGCCCCGCCGGACGACATCAAAGGGTTTGTGACGCGGGGGAGGGGCGTATCCGTCCACCGTGCCGACTGCCGCGATTTCTGCCACCTTGCAAAGCAGCACCCAGAGCGGGTAATTGTTGCTGAGTGGGGAACCCAGGTTTATGACAACCCGCAAACCGTTTTTCCGGTAGATATTGTTGTTTATGCAACGGACCGCCAAGGCTTGCTACGCGACATTTCAGAAATGCTGTTGCGCGAAAAGCTCAACGTCACAGCCGTCAACACGCAAAGCAAAAAAAACACCGCGAACATGCGCTTTACGCTGGAAGTAGGCGGCGTTTCGCAGCTTCAGCGCGCGCTTGCCCAAATCCGGGAAGTCAAGGGCGTACTAGATGCGCGGCGGGGGTAATGCCGCAGTCTGTCGGCATGGACAAGCAGATTGGCGCACGCTTGCCATGACAGGCGTTCTGTAACGGCAGAAGCGGCGGTATCTACAAAAAGTTTCGTCATTGCGAGCGTAGCGAAGCAATCCGGTGGGCGACATTGGAATGATGGCCCTACACAACCGTTAGGCGATGCTCCCCACCAACTCGATGAGTTCCCGCTGCTTGCACACCACGCCGTCAGCAAATTCAAATTGCTCAATTTGGTAGGCGACGCCGCTGAAATGGTTTTTCAGCACAAGGCTCGTATCGGCAAAGAAGATTTCGAGGTCGTTGCCTGATTTATGCAGACGAGTAATGTCAAACGAATTCATGTCCGTGAAACGCACAGTGTCCGTGCCGCCAGAATCGCTCACCGTATCCTGCCCGCCAAGCCGCGAAATCAGGTAAATGTCATTACCCGCGCCACCATCCAGCAGGTCATTGCCCGCCCCGCCGTCCAACGTATCGTTGCCGGCTTTTCGAGAAATTCCGTGCGGGTAATATGTCCCGATGAAACAAGGCCGGCCAGTTTTATTGCCAGTTCGGGCGAAAGCTGTGCGGCTTCGCGCAAATCGCGCACCGCGCCGGAACCCCGCATGCTGGGCAAGCTGGCGATTTCGTCAGAGAGTTCGATGCTGTCTGTGAATTCTGAATAACGCTAAAAATCTCAAACTAATAAAAGCCCTTTCCATCGCCATCATTTTCTCCTTAAAAGATGTTGCTAAGTACGTTAATGCCTAGCGTTTTTGGAAATTGCCATTTGCGCTTTGACATGTTCGGTATCAAGAACAAGCCGGATGCCGTAATGCGTAACAGGGTAAGGCAAATCCATCCAGCAATTACTGAATGATGACCGTATGTACGAAGAATGCCGATAAGGCCCGTTCCGCCCCCTCGTGTGTCAACGCATGTGGGGGGGTTGGTTATCAGGTCTTACATTGCCCCGATAGAGCGTGAATGAACCAGCTTTAGAATATATGGTGGGTTTTATGTGAGGGCAATTCGTGCCCTGCGAAATAGATAATTCATCTTTTCCGCAATTGTCTACCCATTCCCATACATTGCCGTACATGTCATATAAGCCCCATGGGTTAGTTTTTTTTGGCCAACGGAATGTACAGGGGGGGCTGTTTTTAGGTGGGTCAGTTTGCCAAGCAAAGTCCTCCAAACAAGTCTCTTCTTTACCGCAAAACCACGGCCATTCACCCGGCGTTCCCGCACGTGCGGCATATTCCCATTCCGCGCCTGTTGGGAGCCTATAGTGATTTGTCTTTTCCATTTCATTTATTTTGCGGATAAAATCTTGTAATGCTGGCCATTCAACGTTATTTTGAGGATGTCGGTCATTTTCAGAAGGATTCCTGCCAAAAAGGGTCAGCACCATATCGGGAATTTTTCCACTTCCCGTTACGTCTTTCCATTCTTTTTGGGTCACTTCGTATTTGCTCATATAAAACGGTTTTTTTATTTTCCCCCGCCGTTGCGGGGAATCATCTTTATGGCATTTTTCATATTTTCCGGCACAACCCATTTCAAATGAACCGGCCGGAATCAATACGAATTCCATGCCGATACTGTTGGTATAGGTAGCTGGTAGTGCGGCATCTGTATTTTTGTTTGTATCAGATAGATTATCTGGGTGTATTGATTCAGCATCACATGATGTGGATATTATCGGAAATAAAACTAACAAAAGTATTAACCCATATTTCATTGTTGCCTCCCAAAACATTCCATCATCACAGAATAACGTCTATGCGTTATATCCCGGTTTGTGTTGTGAGCCGTTTTTTTGGCTAACGCTTTTTCAGGCATGAACTCGAGTTATAGCTTAAATATTTTGAATATTATAGGTGACAAAGTAACTTAAACAAGTCATTTTTCTATATTCCAAACCTCGTGCCAGGGCGGGCGTAGTTGATGCTTTGTGGATGTTATAAACTGTAACTATTTGTTTTTTATTTTTATTCTAAAGAGTTATACATAATGCTTTTTACTTGGTGTAAAATCTGTCACGCTAGTTTGCTGAACGTTTAACTCAACAACGTTGCATATCTAGTGGTTTTGTCTTTATTTTCAAGGAGAAACAACGATGGCGATTAGCTTCAATCTGGGAAGCCTACTCGGTAGCTTTGGGATGACCCTTTTCGCGCCCAAAGCGAATGTTGGCGTCAGCGTAGGTTCCGGCGGTGTAGGCGTAGGCGTTGTGACCCCCGGCGCAAACGTGGGTGTAGACGTGGGAGCCGGCGGCGTAGGCGTGGGGGTTGTAACCCCCGATACGAATGTTGGTGTAAATGTCGGGAGTGGCGGTGTGGGCTTGGATATTGCCTCGCCCCTCGGTGATTTCCAACTCGATTTAGGCTTTGGTAAAGTGATTGGTTCCTTAGTCGGCGGTATTTTTGGGACGTTGTTTGCCCCGCAAAACGTCGAAATCGTAGGCAACCCACCGCAAATACCCTACTAAACGCTTGCCTCATCCCCAACGCACTGCATCACTCCCCGAAAAAGCCGGACGCAGAACCCGGTATTTCGGGGAGGTTTGTTTTTAGCGTAGCGCCGCGAGCGCCGCGAGGTTGTTTCGATGACGGTGCCTCACCTCAGTATTTGGCGCGTTCTTGGTTCTCGGCATTTTTTATTACGTGTATCAAACGGTTAGCAACGATATAGAGCGTTATCGGCATCAAGGATTGAGACGGAATGGCTTCGTTCAGCGGGTTGCGGCTCTGGCTATTTTGGGTTACAAATCGCGACATGTTACCGCAGAAATTTTTAAGACCATGAGTTACAAATTCACTATCCGAAACAATAAAGCCTTGCGTAGGCGGGCTGCCGTCTGCCAGATATTGGCTGGCTTGGCGCTGTGCGGGACGGCTGCCGCGCAAAGCCCGGTGAAGCCGGAGGGGGATTTTTACGCCAAGCGTCAGGCCACCATCCAGTGCGTGGTCGAGGCCGCCCACAAGCAGCGTGTGCCCGCTAACGTGTTGCTGGCCATTGCCAGTGTGGAAGCGGGCAGGAACGGGCAGACCGTGGAAAACGTTAATGGCTCGTTTGACTTAGGGCATTTCCAAATCAACACGATTCATTTCGGTCCCAGAGGGCAGTTCCGCAAATACCCGATTACCATTGAAGACGTGAGGTGGCGCGGTTGCTATAACGCGGAACTGGCCGCGTGGATGTTGCGCCAGCACATCGAGGAGCCGGGCAATGGGCAGGATTATTGGACGCGGGTGGCTAACTACCACTCCCGTACCCCAGAATTCAACGCCCGGTATCGGGGAAAGCTCATCCCCTACGCCGTGAAGTGGGGCGAGTGGCTACAAGCCGCGTATGTTGGGCAGGTAGAGGTGGGCGTGAAGCCTGTGGGGGCGAGATAAGCCGCCGCGCCGTGTGCGGCTTTTACCTTGCCATTTGCCGCCGGGGGTCGAACGCATCCCGCACGGCGTCGGCGAGCAGGTTGGCGGCTAACACCATTGTGAGCATGAAGCCGAAGGCGGCGGCGAGGGACCACCAGACCACTGGCTCGCGGGCCAGTTCTGCCCTGGCGGCGTTAATCATGGTGCCGAAACTGACCGTGCCCGGGTCGACGCCGATGCCTACGTAGGACAGCACCGCTTCAGCCAGCACGAGGCTGGAGAAATCGAGCGCGACGGTAATCAGCACGATGTGCATGACATTGGGCAGGATGTGGCGGCGCAGGATTTGCGCGGTGGAGGCGCCGAAGGACCGGGCGGCTTGGACGTATTCAAGCTCACGCAGTTTGAGGGTTTCGCCCCGCAGCAGGCGGCACAGCCCCGTCCAGCTTGTCATACCCAGAATGACGCAGAGCGCCAGCAAACGGGCATCAGAGCGTTGGGCGGCGGTGTCGAACCATTGCGGGTGTGTGTCGATGGCGACTTGTATCATCAGGACTGACGCCGCAATCAGTAATACCGATGGGATTGAATTGAGCACGGTGTAGAGGTACTGGATGGCATCATCCACCCATCCGCCGAGATAGCCTGCCGCAATGCCTAGGGCGGCCGCGAACGGCAGCATGATGAGCGTGGTGAGTGTGCCAATGACCAGCCCAGTGCGTATGCTTTTTAGGGAAAGGTACAGCACGTCTTGGCCCACTTTGTCTGTGCCTAGCATATGGTAATGCGGGGCCAGCGCCACGCCCGCCGCGATGAGCAGCGACGCGAGAAACACCACGGCCAGCACGGAGCGCCACGCGAATTCCGTGCGCCCTGCAAGAATGCGTTGGAGGGCATCCTGCCAACCGGCAGAGGGATGCCGCCGCGCCCTTGCCGCCGCGATTATCAATAACAGCCCGGTGATGGCCAGTGCCGGGAAGGGCGTCCAGATGAGGCGGCGGGCAATGTCGCGCCAAGCCTTTTCGCCTTCTTGCAAATGGCGTGCGCCGTAACCAAGCCGGGGATAAACCCGCGCTTGCCCGCCGCCGGGTAATTCCACGGTTTCGCGTTGGAAGGAGTTCCGCGCAAACGGGGCGGAATAGGTTTTTTCCATCTGGATACGCAAAGGCTCAAGCAGGGCGTCTAGCGCGCTTAAAACTTCAGAGGAATAAATCGCCTTCGCGTCGGCCTGTTCGTTTTGCCCCGGCGGTAACTGCGGGCGGTAGTGCAGGCTATCCAAAAAACCAATGACGGCAAAAACCAAAAGGACAACAGCGGAAGCCATTGCCACGGGCTGCCGCCCAACCCGCCGCCATGCTTCACGCGAGGGCGCGTGACGGCTTGCTTGGAAAGCAAAAAACGCGGCGCATGCCATCAGCAGAAAAATAAGCAAGTCTGTGGGAAGCAGTACGGGCTGAAAGTTCATCGCTTCACCCCAGCCTCACACGCGGGTCAACGAGCGTGTAGGAAATATCGGTGAGAATCAGCCCAACGATATAGAGCACCGACCCGATAAAAACCATCGAGCGCACGACGGAAAAGTCTTGGCTGTGAATGGCGTCGATGGTGTAGCTGCCCAGCCCGGGGATGGCGAAAAACGATTCCATCAGCAAACTGCCCAGAAAAAGCGACGGAATCACCACCACGACGCCCGTCAGGATGGGAATCATGGCGTTTTTAAGCACATGCCGGAAGAGTGCGGCCAGCTCGGAAAGCCCTTTGGCCCGGGCTGTGCGCACATAGTCGCGTGAAATTTCTTCTAAAAAAATAGTGCGGTACCAACGTGCGCCGGAACCTAATCCGGCCACCACGCCAATGAGCACGGGCAAAAAGAGAAAACGCGCCATATCTAGCCCGCCCGCATAGCCTGAAACGGGCGCAAGCGCCCATATTTTGGAGACAAGCCATTGCCCGCCGATGATGTAGAACATGCTGGAGATAGACATCATCGCCACGCAAAGCGCCACGCCCCATAAATCTAGCGCGGTAGCGCGGAAAAATACTAATAGCATTGCCAGCACAATGGCGGCGAAAAGGCTTAATAGGAACGTGGGCAGCGCCACGGCAAATGAGGGAGCCATACGCCCG
Organism: Azoarcus sp.; assembly: GCA_031257305.1. Lineage (GTDB taxonomy): Bacteria > Pseudomonadota > Gammaproteobacteria > Burkholderiales > Rhodocyclaceae > WRNU01. The sequence goes on along the minus strand of JAIRPB010000133.1, from coordinate 24,336 downwards.
CGAATTTCGAGGGCAATGTCGCGGCCATCGTTATCTTTGCCAAATTCGAGCGCGAACATGCGCAACGATTTGTCGACGAACAAGGTATCGGTGAATAGGCCCGTGCCCGCGCTCGCTGGGTTGTAGAACATCGGCTTATCGTAGCCCCGGTCCGCTTTCCAGCGTTGGATGGCCTCGGCGCTGGCGTATTTCGCGCCAAGCTGCATCCGGGCAATGTCATCAGGGGAGTTCACCCCGAAGAAAAGCAAAAACGTAAAAAGATTCACCCCTAGCAGAATGGGAACCGCATACAGCAGGCGCCGGACGATATAAGCCAGCATCAGGCTGCCCCTCCTTGCCCCGGTTTTTCGCTTTCCGCCTCTAACTCCGCGCGCGCGACCGCCCGTTCGCGCTGCCGCCAAGAAAGCACGGCGGGCGCAGCCAGTGCCGCACAGAGCAGAACAACAATGCCCAACGGCCCGCGCACGGGCTGGTTCCAGCTTTTACGGGCGGCTTCCCGCGCTTCGACATCAACACGTTGGTATTTCAGGCCGTTGCGCACGATGTCGCCCGGTTTGCGGTTTTTCACCCAGCCGTGCTGGAGCGAATAGGTTTTGGGGTGATACCAGAACACCCAAGGCGCTTCATGGCGGAGGATGGCCACCATTTTGTCGATGAGCGCCAGACGCTCCGGGCCATCGGGCATCACTTTCATGCGGTCAAACAGGCGGTCATATTCGGCATTCGTGTAATTAGTGGAGTTGTTGCCTTGGCTGCCCGCTTTGGCTTGCGGGCCGTAGAGTAAAAACAATAGGTTTTCCGGGTCGGGATAATCAGCATTCCAGCCCATAAAAAACATCTGGGCATTGCCTTGGCGGATTTTTTCTTGGAAGCGGTTCCAGTCCGTTGGCCGCACTACTAATTGCACACCCAGTGCCCGGAACTGCTTGGCCATCCAGTCGATGCGGGATTTGTCCCCCATCCCTGTTTCGGTGGAATCTAAATAGACAGTGAGCGGCATGCCCGTTTGCGCGTCGCGCCCGTTAGGCCAGCCTGCTTGGGCCAGACGCTTTTTGGCTTCTTCAATGCCGCGCCTACGCGGCTTGCCATCACGCCATTCATACACAACGGGGTTGATGCCGGCCTCGCCCTCGCGCATCCCAAAAATACCGGGCGGTATCGGTTGCATGGCCGGTACGCCACGGCCGTTATTGAAAATTGAAATAAATTCTTCCGTGTCGATGGCCATCGAAATCGCCTGCCGCAACAGCCTTGCCCGCTCCCGCCCCGCCACATCTGCCCCGTAGCCGCCCACGAGCGGGTCACGCATGTTAAAGCCTAGGTAAAACGTCGATGCTGATACGGATGTCATTAGCCGGATGCCGTGCGCGGCCATGTCATCAGAAAGCGTGACTTCGCCTTGGCTCCCCATATTCACCGCTTGGTCGAAATTGTCCGAAGAAATGCCGGCCGCGTCGTAATAGCCTTGCAAGAATTTATTCCAATAGGGAATGGCTTCGCGTTCGCGTGTAAAAACTACTTTGTCGACAAACGGTAAACGCTTGCCGCAATCCGCCAGCAGTCCCTCGCCGCTATCCGTTGGCTCGCCTTCGCAGGGATAGGTATTTTCGCGGTAATGGGGATTTCTTTCTAACACCATGCGGGCGTTGGGATTGTTTTCTACCAGCATGTAGGGGCCCGTGCCCATTGGCCAGCGGTCAAGCGTCAAATTGCGGTCGGCCATGCCCGGCTGTGAAAAAAACTGGTCAACTTCTGGCGGGACGGCTCCGAAAAACGGCATGGTGAGCCAGTACAAAAACTGCGGGTACAGCCCAGAAAAAGTAATCCGGTATGTGTAACGGTCAACCACTTCTACCCCGTCAAGGGGGAATTGGTCCAGATTGAGCCAGACATTCGGGGTTTTCTTCATCTGCACGTTCAGCGCGGAGTACAGCGTTTTTAGGCTCGGCAAATATTCAGCCATCAGTTCAAGAATCGGCGAATTTACGTTGGGATGTGCCAGCCGCTTGATTTCATAAACAAAGTCGTTCGCCACTAACTCACGGGTGTCCCGGTGCGGAAAATCCATCGGGCTGCGGATATTCGCCAAATCAGCTTCGGACAGATTCAAATAGCGCGGCTTGCCCTGCTCGTCGCGGGCAAAAGCCGGATGGGGCTGGTAGCGCACGCCGGGGCGGATGCTGATTTCAATCACGCTCTTCGCCACTTTCGATGGGTCTGAAGCGTTACGCAATTCGCTCCCGTCCGCCGCGAAATACCGCACCTGCGGCATCCGCGCCGCAACAGAAGGTTCCAGCGTGTAGGGACGCTTCAGATAGTGGTACTGCAAGGGCGGCTCAATAATCTGATAGAGGAAAATCGCCTCGTCCTCCGCAAACGACTGTGCCAAATCAAGATGCCGGGGGCGCTCCGTAAAAGCACTGTAGAGAATGTTTTGGCCGCTTTCCCCTGCGGGGTAAGGGTCGTTAGGCATGGGGCCGCACGCGGCCAGCAGACAGCACAGCCCCACGCACGCTGGATAAAGCGCACGTGAAAACAGGGAGATAACGCGGGAACGATGGAGGAAGAGGCTCGTCAACACGGGCGCAATTCTGGCAGGTTTTGGGCGAAAACGCGCATAGATAAAGTTTCTCGGTTTGTTGCAGTTCATAAGCATTGGGTTTTTTCGCTATAATTCCGGCTTCTGCCACGAGGAGTGTTCGACCAATGGGTTTTCTTGCCGGCAAGCGCATTCTAATCACTGGGGTTTTAAGCAATCGTTCGATTGCCTATGGCATTGCCAAAGCCATGCACCGCGAAGGCGCGATGCTTGCGTTTACTTACCAGAATGACCGTTTCCAAGAGCGTGTCGAAAAAATGGCTGCCGATTTTGGCAGCAACTTACTTTTTCCGCTCGATGTCCAAGATGACGCGCAAATTAACGCGCTGTTTGCCAGTCTTGGCAAACAATGGGACGGCTTGGATGGAGTTGTCCATTCCATTGCTTATGCCCCGGGCGAAGCCCTTGAGGGCGATTTTCTGGAAGGTTTTTCACGCGAGGCGTTCCGCATCGCGCTTGAAGTCAGTGCCCATTCGTTCCCGGCACTGGCCAAAGCCGCCCGCCCGCTCATGAAAGGCCGCAACGCCAGCCTGCTCACGCTTACCTATCTAGGCGCCGTGCGCACCATGCCCAACTACAACCTGATGGGGCTTGCCAAAGCCAGCCTTGAAGCCTCGGTGCGTTATCTGGCGTCATGCTTAGGCCCCGAAGGCACCCGCGTCAACGGCATTTCCGCAGGTCCCATCAAAACAGTTGCCGCATCAGGCGTGGGCAGTTTTAACAAGCTCATGTCGTTTAACGCGCACAACGCGCCGTTACGCCGCAACGTCACCATTGATGAAGTCGGCAACGCGGCGGCGTTTATGTGTTCCGATTTGGCCAGCGGCATCACGGGCGAAATTATGTATGTCGATGCCGGGTTCAACACCACGGCGCTGGGTAACGCAGTACCGCTTTAAGTCCCCCAAACCATGCAAAACATCCAGCAAATTATCGATAGCGCGTTTGATAACCGCGCAAATCTCTCCCCTTCTGCCGCCCCTGCTGAAGTACGTGATGCCGTCGAGTATATAATTGCCGGCCTCGATAGCGGCTCGTTGCGTGTGGCTGAAAAAATAAACGGACAATGGGTTGTTAACCAATGGATTAAAAAAGCGGTACTTATTTCATTCCGTCTGCGTGATAACGAAATCTCCAGCGCGGGCAACCTTAATTTTTACGACAAAGTACCCACCAAATTTGGTGATTACACCCCGGAGCAATTCCGCCAAGGCGGGTTTCGCGTTGTGCCGCCTGCCGTAGCCCGCCGGGGCAGTTTTGTTGCCAAAAACGTGGTGATGATGCCTTCTTTCATCAATATCGGCGCGCGGGTGGATGAAGGCACGATGGTCGATACTTGGGTCACAGTGGGTTCGTGCGCCCAAATTGGTAAAAACGTGCATCTCTCCGGCGGCGTAGGCATTGGCGGCGTACTCGAGCCTGTCCAAGCGGGGCCCGTCATTATTGAGGACAACGTTTTTATCGGTGCCCGTTCAGAAGTGGTTGAAGGCGTTATTGTTGAAGAAAACGCCGTTCTTTCAATGGGTGTATTCATTGGCCAGAGCACCAAAATCTACGACCGCGAAACCGGAAAGGTTCTTTATGGCCGCGTACCCGCCGGTTCGGTAGTAGTTCCGGGTTCTTTACCGTCCGCAGATGGACAATACAGCCTTTATTGCGCAGTGATTGTCAAAAAAGTCGACGCGCAGACACGTGCAAAAACTTCACTGAACGATTTGTTGCGTGACTGACTCGCCTCCCACTGGCTGGAGCAAGCACGCATGCTTTTCGAGAAACTATTTGAGTTGATGGCCGGGAAAAAAGCCTCGGACATCTTCATCACGGCGGGAACCCCCATCCATATCAAGATTGAGGGCGTCACCGTGCCGGTTAACCAGCAAATCATGCAGCCGGCCATGATTCAGAAGATGGTCTACGAAATGATGGTGCCCGAACAGATTGAACGTTTCGAGCGCGACCGCGAGATTAATCTTTCCTTTGGCCGTCAAGATTTAGGCAATTTCCGCATCAATGTGTTCTGGCAGCGCAGTTCGGTTGCCGTGGTGGTGCGCTATATCCAAGGCGTTATCCCCACCGCCGATTCCCTCGGCTTGCCTGACATCCTCAATGACATGGTGATGGAAAAGCGCGGGATGATTTTGGTGGTGGGCGCCACGGGTTCAGGCAAATCCACCACGCTGGCGTCAATGCTGGACTACCGCATCCACAACCGGACGGGGCACGTCCTCACCGTTGAAGACCCCATTGAATTTCTCTTTCGCCATAACAAATCTATCGTCAACCAGCGCGAAGTCGGCATTGATACCCATAGCTGGCACAATGCGTTGCGCAACGCGATGCGCCAAGCGCCGGACTGCATCCTTATCGGAGAAATCCGTGACCGCGAAACCATGCAGGCGGCGCTGGCCTACTCGCAAACGGGGCATCTGTGCCTCTCCACGTTGCACGCCAACAACGCCTATCACGCCCTAAACCGGATTGTGAATTTCTTCCCGCTCGAAAACCGGGAACTGCTGTTTCTTGACCTCTCCATTGCACTGCGTACCATCATTTCGCAGCGCCTCGTCACCAAACCGGACGGGCAGCGCATACCGGCCGTCGAAATTCTGATGAACACCCGCCACATCGCCGACCTTATCCAAACGGGTGCGCTTACCAGCATTAAAGAGGCAATGGAACAAAGCCTTGCCCCCGGCTCGCAAACTTTCGAGCAAGACCTCTACCGCCTCTATCATGAAGAAGTCATTACTCTGGAAGAGGCTCTCGCCAACGCTGACTCGCCCACTAACCTACATTGGCTCATCAACAACGGTGGCAGCACGGTGACGCGAAAGAAAAATTCTAAAAATAACGATGACGTACTGACCATTCCTGATTTTGAGAGCACTCACCCGAATATTGAAACATCATTTACTGAATTCAATTTAAGCCAAGAATGAGTCCAGCCTTAACCCGCCATCCAGCCGTGGCGCTGGCGCTTGAGTTAATTGCGCGCCCCTCCCTCACGCCAGACGAAGCGGGTTGTTTTGCTCTGTTGTCCCAACGTCTGGCGGCGCTAGGTTTTCAGATTGAACGGTTTGATAGCCAAGGCGTCAGCAACCTCTGGGCACGGCGCGGCACGGCGAAACCCGTTATTTGTTTTGCGGGGCATGTGGATGTTGTCCCGCCCGGCCCGGAAAACGCTTGGGATAGCCCGCCTTTCACCCCCACAATCCGCGAAGGTTTTCTTTACGGGCGCGGCGCGGCAGACATGAAAACCCCGCTCGCGGCCTTTATTGCTGCCATTGAAACGTTTGTGTCCGAATATCCCAACCATCCCGGCAGCATCGGCGTACTCCTTACGTCAGATGAAGAAGGCGTTGCCACGCAGGGCACAGTGAAAGTAGTCGAAGCCCTTAAAGCGCGGGGCGAACGGATAGATGCCTGCATCGTTGCCGAACCCTCTTCCAACGCCCAGTTTGGCGACACCCTCAAAAACGGCCGCCGGGGGTCGCTTTCCGCCATCCTGCATGTCCAAGGGCAACAAGGGCACGTTGCTTACCCAGAACGCGCCCGCAACCCCATCCACGCGCTGGCTCCCGCGCTGACAGAACTGGTTGCCACGCAGTGGGACACTGGCGATGACTATTTCCCGCCCACTACTTGCCAAGTCTCCAACATCCACGCCGGAACAGGCGCAAACAACGTTATTCCCGGCGAATGCGAAGTGCTGTTTAACTTCCGTTTTGCCCCTGCCTCCAGTGCCGAATCCCTTAAAGCCCGCACAGAAGCCCTCTTTAACCGCCACGGCTTGGACTACCGCATCCAGTGGCAGCTTTCCGGCAAACCTTTTCTAACCAAACGCGGCCCGTTAATTGAAGCCATGTGCACCGCCATCCGTAGCGTCACTGGCATTGAACCGGCGCTCTCAACCAGCGGCGGCACGTCCGACGGGCGTTTTATTGCCGACATTTGCCCTGAAGTTGCTGAATTTGGCCCGATTAACGCCACCATCCACAAAACAAACGAATGCGTCGCGCTGGCAGACATTCCGTTGCTAACTGACATCTACCGCCGTATCTTGGCCTCGCTCCTAGGTGCGGAGAAACCCAATGAACGAGCATCCTGAAAACCACTGCCAATGCGGGTGCGTGCCTGCGGCAGAAGAAGAATTAGGCCACGACGAACTCCTAGCCGAACTCGTTACCGTGCGCGACTGGCTACGCTACGCCGTGACGCGCTTTAACCGTGCCCACATTTTTTGTGGTCACGGGGTCGACAACACGTTTGACGAAGCTACATGGCTTATCTTTGCCACGCTGGCGCTGCCGCCAGACCGCTTAGATACTTTTCTGGACGCCTGCATCCCGTCCGCTGAACGTGCCGCGCTCTTCGACAACATCGAACGCCGCGCCAGCAAACGCATTCCCACCGCCTACCTCGTCAATGAAGCCTGGCTGGGAGCCTATCGTTTCTATGTTGATGAGCGCGTCATCATCCCGCGTTCTTATTTTGGCGAACAGCTCAACAACAGCGTCTTGGCCTCTTGGATTGGCCATCCCGAAACCGTCACCAGCGTACTGGACCTCTGCACAGGCTCCGGCTGCCTAGCCATTTTGATGGCAGAAATCTTCCTCAATGCCGACGTCGCCGCCGCCGATATTTCAAAAGACGCGCTAGATGTCGCTGTCCGCAATATCGCCGATTACGGCCTTGAGGACCGCATCGAACTCTTTCAATGCGACCTTTTCGAGTCCCTAGGGGGCCGGCTATTCGACCTCATCCTCTGCAACCCGCCCTACGTCACCGCCGAATCAATGGAGGCGCTCCCGCCCGAGTACCTGCACGAACCCACCCTCGCCCTATCAGCGGGCGAGGACGGCCTCACCATCATCCGCCGCCTTATCGCAGAGGCCGCCCAATACCTACACCCAAACGGCATTCTTGCCGTCGAAGTAGGCCATAACCGCCACCTCGTCGAAAACGCCTTCCCAAACCTGCCCTTCACATGGCTCACCACCTACAGTGGCGTATCAGGAATATTTTTGCTTCACCGGGAAGATTTGACAGGGTAACGGACGCCTTACGGCGCTGCCCCTCTCCCGGCGCTTCGCGCCACCCTCTCCCACAAGGGGAGAGGGGTACTCCGGTAGTCAGGCCGCATTTGTTTTTTGTAGATACGGTATCCGCCGTCAAGCCATCACAGAACATCCGTCATTGCGAGCGTAGCGAAGCAATCCAGAATCCCGCCCAGAGGACAGTCTGGATTGCTTCGTCGCTTCGCTTCTCGCAATGACGGGAATTTGCGTAGAGGCGCTGTCTTGTCGCCCCAAGCCAACTGTACTTTGAAGCCTTTGCAAAACAAAAGAAGGGGCGGGTTTGAAACCCGCTTGCGCCCCTTACAATGCGCAAAAAACGAACCGCGAATGAACGCGAAGGAACGCTAATTTTTTGGGGTTATTTGCGTTTATTCGCGTCCATTCGCGGTTTGGGGTTGAGCGGTTTTTTACGGGGTTTTGTTCACTCCCCGTGATAAGCCGTGACCCGCTCGACTTCTTTGCGGGAGCCTAGGATGACGGGGACGCGCTGATGCAGGCGTTCCGGGACAATATCGAGAATGCGCCCGCGGCCGGTGGTGGCCGCGCCGCCGGCTTGTTCAACGAGCATCGACATGGGGTTGGCTTCGTACATCAGGCGGAGTTTGCCGCCTTTGTCCCGGCATTTTTCGTCGATGGGGTACATGAAAATGCCGCCGCGTGTGAGGACGCGGTGAACGTCTGCCACCATCGACGCAATCCAGCGCATGTTGAAATCGCTGCCGCGCGGGCCGGTTTTGCCTTGCTGTAATTCGGCAATGTAACGCTTTACGGGTTCTTCCCAAAAACGGGCGTTTGAGGCGTTGATGGCGTACTCGCGGGTTTCTTCCGGGATGGTCATGAACGGGTGGGTGTAGATAAATTCACCCGTTTCCCGCAATAAGGTGAAGCCATGTACGCCATTGCCTACGGTGAGCACAAGCAGCGTGGAAGGGCCGTAAGCGGCGTAACCGGCCGCGGCTTGTTGGTGGCCCGGTTGGAGAAAATCCGCTTCGGCAGGGGTTTCGTGATGTGCCCGGGGGTTGCGCAGGACCGAAAAAATAGTGCCGATGGTGACGTTGACATCGATATTTGAAGAGCCATCGAGCGGGTCGAACAGCAGCAGGAAGTTGCCCTTTTGGGAATCGGTGGGTACTGGAAAAATAGTTTCCATTTCTTCAGATGCCATTGCCGCCAGATGCCCGCCCCACTCATTGGCTTGGAGCATGATTTCATTGGCGGTGACATCGAGTTTTTTCTGAACTTCGCCTTGCACGTTTTCAGTGCCGGCTTCGCCTAGCGCGTCAGCAAGCGCCCCTTTTGAAACGATGGCGGCAATGGTTCTGACGGCCCGTGCGGTGATTTCGAGGAGCAGGCGCAAATCAGCCGTAATACGGCCTGCGTGTTGCTCGTTAACTAAAAACTGGGTTAAGCCAATACGTTGTTGCATGGGAACTCCGGGAAGAGTGAGGTTGGAAATGTGTTTATTTGAGCGGCTATTTCACTGAATAACTTTGCGCCATCGGCGGACTTCGGCGCTGTCTGGGGGGCAATTTTGCCAAGCCGCGAGCAAAGTATTGAGGTCGCTTTCGGATAAGCCGGGGCTGTGGCGGATGAATTGTCCAATATCTTTGCTGATGCCGTGCCAGTGCATCCATGCGGGATGGGCTTTTTCGAGGTCGATGAGCGCGGCGTCAAAACCGCCATCGGTTTGCCGGGGATGAAGAAAGACATGTTTGGGATAAAAACAGCCGTGAACCAGCCCCGCCGCGTAAGTTTGGCGGGCGAGTTTTCCGCAAGCGGCCAGCAATTGGCTACGTAAAGTTTCGGGACGGGCGGACCAGTTGTTTAGCCAGTAATCAAACGGAAACCAGCCGTCCAGTTCGCGGGTCATGAGAATGGCCCGGTTATCGCCCGGAAGCGGGTTGTGCGCAAAGAACACGACTTCAAGCGTGGGTACGCCGTGCGCTTGAAGCCGCTGGAGATTGCGGAACTCGCGCACAAAGGTAGGTTCCCGGAGCAGGGGGAGGATGTTTCTTGTGAGATGGTTGCTTTGGCGTTTGAGAAAGTATCCCTGACCTTCAATCTCAAGGCGGAACACTTCGCTCCATCCGCCCCGGTTAACGTTAGGGGCATCCACACTATCTAGGGACAAATTCCAGAGCGCGTCAAAACTGTCCAGTTCGTTGCCTTCGAGCAGAGGGCGGTATTGGGGGGAGATGAAAAGTTTCATGTGCGGGATAGTCGCAAATTTTTTCGATGGATACATCAAAATTTTGCGATTTTTTCCCTGCCTTTTTTGCAAGGGGGGCTGGGGTATGATGCTTCCCCTATGTCTAAGAAGGTCATCGTACTCGGTGCCGGTATTACTGGCGTCACCACTGCTTGGTTTCTGCGTCAGGCGGGTTTTGAGGTGAGCGTAGTCGACCGCCAAGAGTCTCCGGCGCAGGAAACCAGTTTTGCCAACGGCGGGCAGGTGTCGGTGAGCCATCCAGAGCCTTGGGCCAATCCTTCCGCGCCGTGGGTTGCGCTGCGCTGGCTAGGGCGCGCCGATGCGCCGCTGAAATGGCAGCCAAGGTTTGATTGGGCGCAGTGGCAATGGATTGCCCGTTTTTTGCGCGAATGCTTGCCGTGGCGTACCCGCAGAAATACCGCCGCCATTGCCGCGCTGGCTGTCCATAGCCTCTCTGAACTGCGCCGTCTGAGGCAGGCGGCCGGCATTGCGGAGGAGGCTTACGATGCGCGGGCAAGGGGCATTCTGCATCTTTTCTTTGAGCGGGCATCGTTTAGGCAAGCACAAACCCGCGTGGGCGAACTGGCTCATTTCGGCATCGAACTCCGTTCGCTGACGGCCGAACAATGCGCACAGACAGAACCGGCGCTTGCCGCCTGCGTTTCCCGTTTGGCGGGCGGCCTGTATGCGCCCCATGACGAATCGGGTGATGCGATGCGTTTTAGCCAGGCACTCGCCGAGGCGCTTGCGGCCAATGGGGTGCGCTTCCATTACGGCGCACACATCGAACGCCTTTGTGCCAGCGGCGGGCGTATTGGCGGCATCGACATCCGCCGTGCCAATGCCGTTGAGACGTTATCCGCCGATGCCTTTGTGGTTTGTCTGGCCAGCGACGGCAGACGGCTGTTGCGCCCAATCGGTGAGAACGTGCCGATTTTTCCGCTCAAAGGCTATTCGATGACCGCGCCAATACGCGACGCCGCGTGTGCTCCGCAAATGAGTCTGACGGATGAATCCCGCCGCATCGTCTGTTCACGTCTGGGCAACCGTTTGCGCGTGGCGGGAACGGCGGAACTCAATGACGACAGCCTCACGATTGACCCTGCACGGATTGCCGCCATGCAGGAGTGGGTTGAATTGCGCCTGCCCGGTGCTATCGACCCCGGTAACGTCACGCCTTGGGCCGGCCTGCGCCCGATGATGCCCGGCGGCGTACCCGTTATCGGGCGCGGCCATCATGCCAATCTTTGGTTCAACACCGGGCATGGAACATTAGGCTGGACGCTTTCATGCGGCTCGGCATCCGTACTTGCGGCACTGATGCGCGGGGAAAGGCCGGTCGTTCAGTTTCCGGTTTGGGGCGGGTGAGGCAGCGGGGGTTACTGTTTTGTGCCCGGTTCGTGGCGGGCGAGTTTGTCGATTTGTTCGGTGATGTGGTCCGAGATACGCGGAAGCAGTGTGGCCCGCAGGTGCGTGATGGCGTCTGTGCGTAGGCGTTCGTTGAGTTTGGCGATTTCGCGCACGACCAGCGCGGGGAGTTCATCGCGTAACCAAGTTTCCACTTCGCCGATGATGAGGGTATCGAGCATCTTGAGTTCTTCGGCGATGGCGCGGTGAGGGATGCCGATATTTTGCGGGACGGCTTTGGGCGGTTGTGGGGGCGGTTGCGGAGCTTTTGGGGGCGGCGGCGGAGGCGGACGTTTCAGGGGCGGCGGGAGGGATACTTCTGGTGCGTTCGTTGCGGTTTGCGCGGGCGGGGACGGTTGCAGGGTTGCCGTGCCTGCATGCGGCCCGGTTTGTGATACGGCCAAAGGGACGCTGGCGAAAGCAAAGGGCGGCGTTGAGAGCGGCGGGCGGGAAATGAGGCCCGCCAGAGGAGGGGTTGCTGGGCGAGCCGCCGCGCCTATTTGCGGTTTGGGCGCTTGCGGGGGAGAAGGGGCTTTGGGCGTTGCGGCGGGGCGCGCTGCGGCTTGCGGCGGTTTGGGTGCGCTAGGCGCGCTGGCCGCCGTTGAAGGAGGCAATTGCGGACGGGGCGGTGCCGACGGGCGCTGCGGGGCGGGCGGGCGCGGTTTGGGGGCGGCGGGGGCGGAGGACGGGTTGTTTTCCCCAAGGTCGAAAATGACTTCTGTTAAGACAGGCAAATCGTCGCCTGTGCCGTCGTTGCGGGGGTCTTCGCCGTGCATACGCAGTAGGGCATTGGCTTCGCTGATGAGGGTAGAGGCAACGTCTAATTCGGAATGCCCAGAGTGTCCGAAAGGTTCGTTTGGGCTGGAGCGAGAAGTCATATTGCTATCCTGCGTTCGGCATCAAATTTTGTGAGCGTGAGTTGCTGCTGTTTGTAGTGCTTCCAGCGTATGCGCGCTGGGGCGAGTTCGGTTTCACTTTTGCCTACGACTTCATTCACAACGCGAAAACGCTCGTAACCATCGGGTAGGGCATCGGCGATATTGAAAAGCACGTCGGTATGGGGCCAATTTTTTTCGCCTACCAGCCCAATTACAACGGGAGTTTCCGCTGCGAGCGGAGAGTTGCTCATAACATGGGGGATAAAACTTGTGTTTTCCCTTATCCACAAAAGTTGGTCAAGTTTTTGCGCTACGCCGGCATCTGGGCAGATGATGGCGGCTTTGTGCCCGCCACGATAGACATTGCCTACCAATTCGCAGACGGATTCAAGCGGGTTGCTGGCATAAAGGTAAAAACGGACCTTTGTCATGTGATTGCCCGCAGAGGTTTAGTGTTGCCGCGCTGCCCGCCCGATGAGGAATTCACCGAGCAGGGGCAGGGGACGCCCGGTGGCGCCTTTGTTTTCTCCGGTATTCCAAGCGGTTCCTGCGATGTCGAGGTGCGCCCATTTGTATGAGCCGGCAAAGCGCGACAGAAAAGCGGCGGCGGTGATGGTGCCGCCCCAACGGCCTCCGATATTGGCCATATCGGCAAAGTTGCTTTTGAGCAAATCTTGGTACTCGTCCCAAAGCGGGAGACGCCATACGCGGTCGGCGGAGTCGTTGCCGCAGCGCGTGAGTTCGTCCGCGAGCGCGTCGTCGGTGGAGAGCAAGCCGCTGGGAATCCTGCCCAAGGCTACCACGCAGGCCCCGGTAAGCGTGGCGATGTCGATGACGCAGCCGGGCTTGAAACGCTCGGCATAAGTGAGGGCGTCGCAGAGAATCAGGCGGCCTTCAGCATCTGTATTGAGGATTTCGATGGTTTGGCCGGACAGGGAGCGCACGACATCGCCGGGACGGGAGGCGTTGCCGCCTGGCATATTCTCGGTTGCAGGGATGATGCCGATGATGTCAATGGGCAGTTCCATGAGCGCGGCGGCTTTGATTGCGCCGATAACGCTGGCCGCACCGCACATGTCGTATTTCATTTCGTCCATTTCTGCGCCGGGTTTGAGCGAGATGCCGCCGGAGTCGAAGGTAATGCCTTTGCCGACTAGGACGATGGGGGCGTTTTGGGGGGACGTTTTCTTTTTAGATTTTTTGCTTGAATCGGGCGTACCCGCGCCACGGTAGTGCATGACGATGAGCCGTGGTTCTTGGCGCGAGCCGCGCGCGACCGATAGAAACGCCCCCATGCCGAGTTTTTCTATGTCGTCGGGGACGAGCACATCTACTTTGAACCCAAACTGCTTACCTAGCGCCCGGGCTGTTTCTGCCAGATAAGCGGGGGTGCAGACGTTGCCGCCGAGGTTGCCAAGGTCTTTTGCTAGGGCCATGCCCGCAGCAATGGATTGGCCTTGGCGGAGGGCTTCTTTTTGGGATTCGTCGGGCGTTGCGGAGAAGAGGAATGAGATTTCCTGTGCCCCGCGTTTTTTGTTTTCTTGGGCGCGGGGCGCGTTAAACCGATAGGCGCGGTCCGCGATGATGCGTCCTGCCTGACGTAATGCCCAAACGGGATTGCGCGGCAGGGCGGCTCCGTCAATAGCGATGGCGGCTTCTTTAGCGGGCGTCTCGGCAAGGGCCGTGCCGATAGCGGAAAGCGTATCGAACCATGCTTTTTCGTTGAATGCGGCGGATGGCCCCAAACTGGACAGCAGGATTCTTTCGGCGGCAACGCCTGTTACGCCATGAAGAAGCAGGGTGGAACCGGCTTTTTCTTCCAAATCGCCAGAAGCGATGACGGCGGAAAGCAGCCCTTGGCAGGCTTCGTCCACTTTGCTTGCCAGCGAGGGCAGCGGGGCGTTGGCGAAAACAGGCAGGCAGAGGAGGCCGGTTTTCAGTTTTTCGGGTGAACGGGGCTTTATGGTAAATTCCACAGGGTTTGCTCCAATGGGATTGCGAAAGTGCGCTTTTAATCAAAATGATGTGGATACGCAGAACGACCGATTATGTCTTGTTTGAGTGATGCCCGTCAAAGATGCAGTTCTCCCTTCCCTTGAATTTTTTCTGGGTGATTAAACGATGATTTTCCGCCGTACCCTTCAGCGGGAATTTACCCAAGTCGCGGCGGCGGTGTTCGTTACGCTGGTGCTGGTGGCGGTTACGGTTGTGCTTATCCGCCTGTTAGGACAAGTCGCGGGCGGCGGCGTTCCTGCGGATGCGGTGCTGGCGCTGATTGGGTTTGGCGTATTAACCAACCTGCCCGTCGTGCTCACCGTCACGGCGTTTTTAGGGGTGTTGCTGGCGCTCTCCCGCGTCTGGCGCGATTCCGAAATGGTGGTGTGGTTTGCTTCGGGCCAGCCGCTTTCGGCTTGGATTTCGCCCGTCTTGCGTTTTGCCATACCGTTAATGTTGCTAACAGGCTGTGCAACGTTATTTCTCTGCCCTTGGGCATTTGAGAAAAGCCACGATTACAAAGAAAAGCTAGAAAGCCGGGATGATGTCCAAGTGGCACCGGGGGTATTCCGTGAATCTGCCGGCGCGGCGAGAGTTTTTTTTGGGGAGGCCAGCAAGGATGGCCGGGTACGCAATGTTTTTGTGAGCGAAGAAAAGGACGGCAAACTGATTGTGGTCGGCGCCGAGACGGGCGTACTCAAAACAGACAAAGAGGGGGACCGTTACGTTGTGCTTGAGCATGGGCGGCGCTATGAAGGGCGTCCCGGTTCGGTGGAATACCGGATTATGGAATTTGACCGTGCCCAAGTGCGCATTGAAACAAACCGGCAATCCACGCCTTATTCCAAAACGCGGGGCCGCTCCACGTTTGATTTGCTGGAACAAATGGATGCCAATAATTTAAGTGAATTGGGCTACCGGATTAATTCGCCGCTGGCAACGTTGTTTCTGGCGCTATTAGCGATTCCGCTATCTTTTGTGAATCCCCGTGCTGGGCGCACGAACAGTTTATTATTGGCTATTTTGATTTGCCTAATTTATAACAACGCTATTCTTTTATGCCAAAACTCGGTATCAAAAGGCAATTTATCATTTGTATCGGGGCTAATTCTTCCGCATCTGGTGGTTTTGCCATTGTTTGCGTTGCTTTTCTACCGCCGTTCTGTGGTGACGCCGTTCTGGTATCGTCGCCGTGAGGTTCAGAAAACAATGGATGCGGCATTGTGAAACGTATTTTAACGGGTTATCTCGCACGGGAAATTTACGGCGCAACACTTTTAGTATTGCTGGCTTTTTTAGGGCTATTTGCTTTTTTTGATTTCGTTAACGAACTCGACAATATCGGCAAAAACGGATACCAAACGTATCAAGCGTTGCTCTATGTGGCTATGATTCAGCCTAGCCGTATCTATGAGCTGCTGCCGGTGGCGGTATTGATTGGCTCGCTGCTGGCCCTAACCACGTTGGCCCGCCATTCCGAAATCACCGTCATGCGCGCTTCTGGCCTCTCTACGGCAAAAATGATAGGCATGTTGTGCCTGATTAGCCTTGTGCCCGTGGTGCTTATTTATGTTTTTGGCGAATACATTGCGCCTCCCGCCGAAAGCGCCGCGCAGCAGTGGCGTTTAACCGCAACCAATTCAACGGTTTCACAGCAATTGCGTTCTGGTTTATGGGTTAAAGATGGCTTACGTTTTATTAACGTGCGTACTTTGCGGCCAGACCGTAGCATGGAACGGGTGAGAGTTTATGAATTTGATGAAAAAGGCATCTTAAAGTCAATTGCGGATGCCGCGCACGGCGCTTATGTACAAATGGAGGGGGGCGATAAAGGGCATTGGGAATTAACCAATGTACGGCAAACCGATTTTTCTGATAATTACATTTCGCTTTCCACGCCAGAAGATTTAGTTTGGGAATCGTCGCTTACGCCAGAAGTATTAAGCGTACTCATGGTACAGCCAGAGCGGATGTCGGTGACAACGCTATGGGCGTACATTAGCCATTTACGCGAGAATCAGCAAAACGCAAATCGCTACGAAATTGCCCTTTGGAAAAAACTCGTGGCTCCTTTTGTTTCAATGGTTATGATGATTCTGGCACTACCTTTTGCGCTCACTCACGAGCGAAGCGGCGGCGTAAGCGTTAAAGTTTTTCTGGGCGTTATTTTGGGTGTCACGTTCTATTTGCTAAACGGCATGTTTTCTAATCTCGGCACAATCAATTCCTGGCCCCCGCCCATTGCGGCCGCCACCCCCAGCCTACTTTTCCTCGCGGCCGCCGTGGCGCTCATGTATATGGTGAATCGGCGGTGAGGGGCGCAGGCGGGGTACGCCGCGACTCTACGGGCAAATTTTGCGGTGTTCCCCCTGCGTAGGGAACGTTTCCGCCGCTAAGCCATCACAGATTGTCCGTCATTGCGAGCGTAGCGAAGCAATCCATCGCGGTTTTTGGATTGCCGCGCCGCTAACGCGTATCGCAATGACGGGATTTTTTGTAGGGGACGGGCTTTTGCCCGTCCCACCATTCACCTCCTGTGCCGTCATTCCCCCTCTCCCCTTGTGCCGTCATGACCGCGAAAGCGTGAATCCAGTGCGTTCCCTCCGGTGCATAGCGCCGCACATGATTAGTAGCTCTTTGGGCTGTGATAAACAAACTGGATTCCCGTTTATCAAGGGAATGAAGGCGGGGGGGGCACGAAGTGCCGGGAGAGGGAAATGTAGGGGCGAATAATCATTCGCCCCTACAATTTCTCGATAACCCCGTTTATTTTCAGCGAAATAATCTCCATATTTTCCAGCCCCTCATTATCCAGCACTTTTACCGCAACCGTGTGTTTTCCGGTTTTTAGGGTAAGTATCTGCCGACCTTCTTTATCAATAATCACGGATGCCTTAAACCCTTTATCGGGACTGTAACTAAAATCCCAACTATAAAATTCAATCTCGGCTAGGCTGTTGCCGATGGCGATAAATTCGATTTTACGGTTGCCTTTCTCGTCTTTTTCCAATTCATTGATTTGCACGGCAATAGAGGGTTTGACGGCAATGGGGACAATCTCATCGACGCGCACGAGTTTGATGATGATGTTTTCCTCGGTTTTAAGGCGCGAGACTTCTTCAATCGCACCTTTGCCGAATGAGAAGGCAATGATGTGGCCGACGGTTTTTTTGCTTTCAGGTTTTTTGCAAATAATTTTTCATCAAACCTTTGTATTGCCGAAAAGAAATTGTCAATCACATTACGCCCGATGTTATCGGAGCGTTTTTTAGCATAACAAAATATCGTATCGTGCTTGTGTGGTAATTTCGATTTTGAATGAGATGCTGATGTATAACACCAAACAATTTCATTTCAAAAATTATTTTCCCTAAATATTTTATCAAGAATATAGACACGAATATAAGCATTCGCAAGCCAGCACTTATTATTGAGACTAGGTTAAAAATTATCATTCGTTTCCCGTAATTTTTCTTTCTCTTTCGACAATAACTTTGTGACAAGCGTTTCAAGTTCAGGGCTATAGTATAGGTCGATACACTTCATAGTGTTGTATTTTGTTGGATTTTTTCCGCCATATTTTCTTTTGATAAATGATTGCGAAATTTTTCTAAGTATTGAATAGTCATCAATATCTAATATTCCAAATTGGAAATAGCCATATATGCAACTCCCTGCGTCAGTTCGGGTATCATTATCTTTTGCGATTTCGGCAAAGCATGCGCTGAAAGCGTAATTTTTTGTTATATCCCTCTGTGTGTAATTCCAAGGGCCACTGTTGTCTGGATAACCAATAGTCGCTATATTTTCTAAAGAATTTTGTCGTGCTTCCAATAGCCTTGTTACTAGCCTTTCAAACTCATCGCTAATAACAATGTCAATACACTTCATGGTATGAAATTCTGACTTTGTTTCATGACCGCTATATTTTTTTGAGATAAATTTATCAATCAAAGGTTGCATTGTGTTTTGCTCTTCTAGGCTGATTTGCCCAAATTTTGCGAAGGCAGTAGCAGTTTCAATTGCATCGTTTTTATTTTCAATGTTTTTGGAAATTCTCGCAAAACAGGTGCTTAACGCCCAATTTTTTAACAAACCACGCGCTGAATAGGTGGCGATTCTTGACCCTAAGAGTTCTGCTGGAATATTTGGGCTTGTGGCATAAACGTTTCCTGAAATTAGCATCGCCAATATAAGTATCGTCTTTTTCATGGTAGCACCCATAACGAGGCTTCAGTCGGCGTGAAAAAACCATTATCAGGGTCATAGGCAAGATGGCAAGAATCTGAACATGCCCCTCCGTTCCATAAGGTGACATGACCAGAGGCATCTCCCCAACCATTGCCTTTTATTACGAGAATGCCTTTTGTACCTTGAAAATCTGATGTTTTTGGCAATCCTTTTATCGTTTTATTGGGACTACCGAAGGTGGCTTCTAAATATTGCATCATGTCAGTTACACGATAAATATACCAACTACCGTCACCACCGCTGACCATTTTATAATTTGATAAGCGACGGACAGGGAACCCTGTTTTATTTAGAACATAACTCATACGAACGGGACAGGCGTTTCTCCATCCACCTTGATCTACTGGTAAGTCAATATTAACCTTTACCTTTCCCCCAATAATATCTCCCACCTCTTGAACGGGTTTGTTGACTGCCATAAAAGCTGCCCAAGCCTGAATAAACGACGGTCTTGCCATGATTTATTTCCTTTTTGAACTGTTTAATGATAGGGATACGTATTGTATTCAAAATATCCGAATGGTACAAAATTTGGAGTGCGGGAGCGTAGCATCCGTCATTGCGAGCCTAAGACGAAGCAATCCATGTTCCGTTATCTGTGGCCTTTTTGGATTGCCACGGCGCTAAGCGCCTCGCAATGACGGCGGTGTGGGGGGGCACGGCGCGCCGTGCTCCCTACCAAAAGCGCGTAGTCCATCGCCGCCGCCGTGGCGCTGATGTATAGGGTGAATCGGCTGTGACGGGCGCAAAGAAAAATTAGCCGACGAGGGCGCTTTGGAGGATGTCCAGAAAACCATCTGCTCATTCCTGCCCGACGGCTTTGTGTGGCCAAAACAAAAACGGACCGTTGGGTGCGTTTTTGTTTTGGGGATGATGAGTTAGATTGACAATGCGTAATCGGCCAAGCATTTCGCCGTCCGCTTTAGCCCCTGCTGATGCAGGATACGCAAGAACGAGTCCGCATCAAGCGGCGGGTTGTTCAGTTGTTTACGCTGGCGTCGCACCGCCTCAATGACGGCACTTGGGGTAAGGTTAAACACTGTTTCCGAAAATTCGTCAGGATGTTGTGCAATTATTCCAAAGACATCCAATGCCCTAGCAGGAAAGTCCTTGACATTGAAGGTCACGATAACGTCTGCTCCGCTATGAATGGCCGCAGCCAGTACATGCCGGTCATCGGAATCGGGTAGGCACAGGCCTGGGGATGATGGACTCAAAACCCGTTACTAACGCATCGGGGATTGCGCGATTCATCAGGGATGAAGTCCGGTCGAGTTGCCCTGCCGTCAAATCGGGACGGTTGTGCAAGAGATTGCGCTTCCATTCTTCATGAATTTGTACCGTCCAGTGTGCACGGACGCAACCCGTAAGTCCAATCCATACCAGAAAATCCCGCAGTGGCGCAGGGTAAAGAACACAAGCGTCATAGACGGCGATAACTGTAGAATGCGTCACTCGTAGCCCATGTTAAGTTCTTGGGCTTGCCGCTCCAGTTCAATCATGGCCTGTTCGCTGTCCAGTTCCCGCTTGCGCTTAAATGCCATCACGTCCGCAACATGGACACGGCGATGCTTACCGACCTTGTGGAAGGGTAGGCTCCCCTCCTCCAACAGCTTGACCAGATGGGGACGCGAAACGTTAAGTAGGTCAGCCGCCTCTTGTGTGGTCATCTCGGCGCGGACAGGCACAACCTGAACTGCATTTCCTTCGGCTATTTTGCCGAGGATGTCAACGAGCAGACGCAGTGCGGTTCCGGGCAATTCGACACTGCTGCTTGGGTTACGCCCATCGGAAATTTGGACGGACTGGATTCCGGGGTGGGTTTCAAGCCAAGCGGCCAAAACGCGTTGCCCATGAAAGGCTGCCCGTGTTTCGTTGGTCGTTGGAGGCATTATCTTGGCGGTGTTTGGCATGAGGAAACTCCAGTGCGGCGTCTCCCGACACTATAGTCGAAATAAACGAAAAACGAATCAGACGAAATGCTCTATCCGTACAAAATCGACAAGTTCCCTGCACGAAAAAAACAACGAGATTGTCCCTCTGTATTGGCAGGAACTATGGCATAAAAAACAAAAACCAATTCAAACGCAGGCTCGGCCTTCACCGTTCCTGCTCACGACAAAGGCATAGTGTTCGAGCAATACCCGCCGCCCCGTCCTAAAAGAGCGGGGCGGTTTTGTTTTGGGCTATTGGCGCAGTGCCGGGAATAACCGTTAGCTGTGCTTCTTGGCCGCGGCGGCTTTGTAGTCGAGCTTTTCTTTGATGCGCGCGGATTTGCCGGAACGGTTGCGCAGGTAGTAGAGCTTGGCGCGGCGCACGGCGCCCCGGCGCTTGACTTCCATTGAGGCAAGGAGGGGGGAGTAGGTTTGGAATGTCCGCTCTACGCCTTCGCCGGAGGAAATTTTGCGGACGATGAAGGATGAATTAAGGCCACGGTTGCGTTTGGCAATAACGACGCCTTCAAAGGCTTGCAGACGCTCGCGGGTGCCTTCCTTAACCTTGACTTGGACAATTACGGTGTCGCCGGGGGAGAAGTCGGGGATGGTTTTGTTGACGGTGAGGCGGGCGATTTCTTCTTGTTCGAGTTGCTGGATGATGTTCATCTTACGTGCTCCATGTTTTCAACGGCCGGTGGCCTAGTGCGCAGAGCAGTTGGGCGTTGCCCCTGATGCGCACGGTTTGTCATTTGAGAACGGGTTGCGGCGGGGTTGCCGGACGGGTTCTCTCTTTGTGCTCTTTTTGGAATTCTTCCAAAAGGCGCGATTCTTCCTTATTTACCCCCCTCTTTGCAAGTAGGTCGGGGCGGTTTAACCATGTGCGGCCCAAGGCTTGTTTGAGACGCCAGCGGCGGATGAGGGCGTGGTCGCCGGAAAGCAGGACTTCTGGGACACGTTCGTTGTCGAAAATCTCCGGGCGGGTGTAGTGCGGGCAGTCGAGCAGGCCAGAGACGAAAGAATCTTCACGTGCTGAATCTGCGTCGTTTAACGCCCCCGGCAATTGGCGCACGATGGCGTCGATGATGGCCATTGCGGCCAGTTCACCGCCAGAGAGAACGAAGTCGCCGAGTGAGATTTCTTCATCGGTTTCGCTGTCGAGCACACGCTGGTCGATGCCTTCGTAGCGCCCGCAGAGCAGGATGAGGCCCGGCAGGCGGGCGAGTTCCAGAATTTTGCGGTGGGTGAGCGGCGTGCCTTGCGGCGACAGGCAGATGAGCGGGCCGGATGCGCCGAGGGTGTTGGCTTGCGCTTGCCGTGCCCGTGCGATGCTTTGCTTTAGCGGCGCGGCCAGCATCACCATGCCGGGACCGCCGCCATAGGGGCGGTCATCGACCGTGCGGTGTACGTTGTGGGTGAAGTCGCGCGGGTCGTGAAAAGCAATGTGGTAGAGGCCGCGTTCCAGTGCCCTCCGCGTGATGCCGCTGCCCGTGATGGCGGCGAACATTTCTGGGAAGAGGGTGATGGCGTCATAGCGGCGCATGCCGCCGGGAATGGGTGAGGTGTTTGCTTCACACATTGCAAGCGTTACCAGTCTTTTTGCCAGAGGGTACGGATGGTTTGTGTGTGGGGATTGACATCCTGTACATAGGCAGACACGAACGGGATGAGGCGTTCCGTGTCGCCGTCTGTGACTTTGAGCACATCGTGCGCGCCCGTGGAGAGCAAGCCCGTGACTTTGCCTAGGGACTCGCCCGCTTCGTCAAGCACTGCGAGGCCAATGAGGTCATCCCAGTAGTATTCGTTTTCTTCGGGGCGGGGCAGCGATTCGCGGGGGACGGCAATGTACCAACCGCACAACTGTTCTGCCGCGTTGCGGTCAGCAATATTTTTGAGGCCAGCTATTAACCCTTTGCCGTGTGCCTGACAGCTGAGCAGCGGGTATTGTGCCCATTGTTCGTTGGGGGTTTCGGGGTTTGGGGCGAGCCATAGGCAGGGTATTTTCTCCCACGATAGGACATCGCCCAGAGGCTGGATTTTGAGCCAGCCTTTAATGCCAAAAGGGGCGACGATGCGCCCCAGAACAATCATTTGAGCCGTGTTCAAACAGCCGTTGCCGCTGGGCTGGATTTGGCGTTTTGCTTGACTAGCCGGGCAACGGTGGGTGAGAGGGTTGCGCCGTTTTGTTTCCAGTAAGCCAGCCGTTCGGTGTTGATGGAGAGCAACTGCGCGGCGCCCGAAGCAACGGGGTTGTAAAAACCGACACGCTCAATGAAGCGGCCATCGCGGCGGCAGCGTGAATCGGCAACAACAATATTATAAAAAGGGCGCTTTTTTGCGCCGCCACGGGCAAGACGGATAACGACCATGCTAGGGGTTTCCTAAAAACGTTGGAAGATTGCAGAAACCGGGCAGTATACGATTTCTAGTTGCTTTGGGCAACATAGGCATTCTTCAATGTTGGAGCCGGCGTATTTGTACGTCCGTCAAGTGTCCGTTAAGTATTTGTTACAAAGATGGGATGGAGTGCTTTCCGGCGGCTAAAACTCCCATAGAATGTGAGCGTTCCCCAAAAGCAACATTCTTGTGCAAGGCACATGTCGGCAGAGAATTCTTCCCACCTATTACAAGACGCCATGCTTTGGCTCTCTAGTGAGCCGGGCGATGACCTTGATTCCGAATTGTCGGAATTGAGCCGTTGCGTGGGTTCCAACGTTTTATCTGACGAGCATCTCTCTGTGGCGCAGCGCCAAGAGGCGCTAGGGTTGCTTTGCCAGCGGGCGTTTGACGTATGCGGGCGTTTCCGCCCCGGTTTGCTGGCACGCCCTCTGCCTGCGGACTGTGAGTTTCACGCCACGGCATCTGGCCTGATGGAATCGTTGCAGGGCATCTCTAGCCAATTGCGGGCGTTGTGCGACGATATACGGCATCGCAAACTGCTCACCCGGCAAACCGGCGTGGCGGAGTTGTGCAGTTATGCGTTGGGCGTGTTGGGCGAAACCTATCTTTTGGGAACGCTTCTCGGGGTTGCCACGCCGTTTGGGTTATGGCAGCGCATCCACGATGTCTGGATTTTCTCTGGCCAGTACGATCGGCTCAAAGAAGATTCGTCCGAGTTCCAAGCAACAAGGTCCGATTTGCTCTACAGGCGTTTGCTGATGATGGCCGTTAGCCAAACGGAAGGGCTGACATCGCGTGAGCAGCAATGGCTGTTCGACTATCTGGAAACGATTAGCGGGGACCTTGTACTGGCCACCGTGCCCCTGCCGCCGAGTGAATCAAGCTACTGGTTTGACCCCAACCAAGATATGCCTCCCGTTGCGTGTGTGAGGCGCATGCCGGAAAAAGGGATTAAGGCGGTTTTCTTTAGCATGGAAGAAATCGTCCACCGCATCGGTGTGCAGATTCTCTGGCTTGAAAAAGGGCTGCTGGACCTCGACGTGAGCGCCAGAAAGAGCGGCGATAGCGAAATTCTGGAAACGGGCTCCGCCATTTTGCCGCTTGGGCTTACGCCGGTTGAGATTCTTTCGTTGTTGCGCCGGTTGCGTGAGCAATGGTTTGTTGCGCCGGAGCGCGCCGAAACCCGTGTCCGCCAGCACTATACGGTGCAGGTCTGCGCCGGATTGAAGAATGTATGGGCAATGGGGCGCAACGCGCCGGTTGCGGCGGATGAATGGACGGTCTACAACGAAAGTCCCTGTGGCTACGCTATTTTGTGTGTTGGCGGCGTACACCGCAGCCTTTCAGCGGGATCTGTGCTGGCGCTGCGGCGGGAAATGTCACAAGAATGGACGGTCTGCATGGTGCGCTGGGTGCGGGCCGATAGCCCCCAACAACTGGAATTGGGCTTGCAGGTTCTCGGGCGCGGGTTCACCCCCGTCCTAATCTGTTTTCGCGGCAACGACATACTCGCGCCAGCACTGATGATGCAGCAAGGCATGGGCAAAAGCGGGCATCGCGCCTTAGTGGCCGAGGCAGGAACGTA
>JAIRPB010000002.1 GCA_031257305.1 Azoarcus sp. | reverse complement strand
ACCGACGTACCCAGCATGAGGGCGGCTAGGATGATTGCGCGGCGGGCGAAGGGAGAAAGCATGTTTTCGGTGTGCTCTGAGTCAATGCTGAAGCGGGGGATTTTACTTAAACCGCGCTTAGTTACAAGGTGGCATTTCCTATGGGGCACAAATGATGCACGGAGCGTGAGTTCTGTTTTGCTGTTGTTTCATGCGATACGTTAGTATCCATTTTCCCCAAATTTTTGCTGGCGGCTAGGTGTTTCCATGATTTTAGTGACGGGTGGCGCGGGTTTTATCGGCGGTAATTTTGTGCTTGACTGGCTGGCGGCGAATGGTGAGCCGGTGCTGAATCTGGATGCGCTGACCTACGCGGGCAACCTGGAGACGCTGGAGACGGTGATGGATGACCCGCGCCATGTGTTTGTGCAGGGCAATATCTGTGACCGCGCTTTGCTGGACGGGGTGTTGGATAAATACCGCCCGCGGGCTGTTGTGCATTTTGCCGCAGAGAGCCATGTTGACCGTTCTATCCACGGGCCGGGTGAGTTTGTCCGTACCAATATTGAGGGGACGTTTACTTTGCTTGAGGCGGTGCGGGCGTATTGGAATGCGCTTGATGCGGCGGAGCGGGAGGCTTTCCGTTTTCTGCATGTGAGCACGGATGAGGTGTTTGGCTCTTTGCAAGCGGACGATGCGCCTTTTGTGGAGGAAAACCGTTACCAGCCGAATAGCCCGTATGCCGCTAGCAAGGCGGCTTCGGACCACCTTGTTAGGGCTTGGTTCCATACCTACGGGATTCCTGTGGTGACGACGAATTGCTCGAATAACTATGGCCCGTACCAGTTCCCGGAAAAACTGATTCCGCTCACCATTGTGAATGCGTTTGCGGGTAAGCCTTTGCCGGTGTATGGCGATGGTTTGAATGTGCGGGACTGGCTTTATGTGGGCGACCATTGCCGTGCGATTTGCGCGGTGCTTGCGAAGGGGCGGCCCGGTGAGACGTATAACATTGGCGGCGATAACGAGCGGACCAATATTGATATTGTGCGGATGGTTTGCAAGTTGCTGGATGAGCTTTGGCCGGATGACGCGGCGGGACGCCGTGAGCGGCTGATTACGTTTGTGGCGGACCGCCCCGGCCATGACCGCCGTTATGCGATGGGGGCGGGCAAAATTGAGCGTGAATTGGGTTGGAAGCCGACGGAGACTTTTGAGAGCGGTTTGCGCAAAACCGTGCAGTGGTATCTTGCGCACCCGCGTTGGGTAGCCGACGTGCAGAGCGGGGCTTACCGTACTTGGATGGCTGTGCAATATGGCATGTCTGATAGTTTAAGTTAATAAAAAAATTCTCCGCTTGGGGAATTTCTTTGTATGCTGTTTGTCGGACGTACTACCGCGATCCGATTCTGTCCTGAGGGCAACGGGCTAGCAAGCTACCCGTACCCTAGGGCAAGAAGAACTTAATATCTAAAATAGGTAAAACCCAACAAAATGAAGATTCTGCTTTTGGGCAAAAATGGGCAGGTCGGCTGGGAGTTGCAGCGCACGCTCTCGCCAATTGGAGAGGTGCTGGCGCTGGACCAAAACTCTTCTGACAATGAAGGTTTGGTAGGCGACCTGTCTAACGAAGCTGGCTTGCGCGCAACCATCGCGGCGGTGTCTCCCGATGTCATCGTCAATGCCGCCGCCTATACCAATGTTGACCGCGCCGAAACACAGCCTGATTTGGCGAACCGGGTCAACGGCGACGCGGTCCGGGTATTGGCTGATGAGGCGGCCCAGCGCGGTATTTGGCTTGTCCATTATTCAACCGATTATGTATTTGATGGCAGCGGAGAGCGCCCTTGGCGGGAGGACGACCCGCCCGCCCCGCTCTCGGTTTATGGAAAGAGCAAGCTCGCGGGAGAAGAGGCTATCCGGGCAAGCGGTTGCCGCCATCTGATTTTGCGGACTTCTTGGGTTTATGCCATGCGCGGTACGAATTTTGCGCGTACTATGCTCGGCTTGGCTTCAGAGCGTGAGCGGTTGACAGTGGTTTCCGATCAGGTGGGGGCTCCGACGGGAGCCGATTTGATTGCCGATATTACCGCGCACCTTGTGCGCGGCATGATGTCCGGCGTACAGGCGTGGCCCGCTGTGGGGACTTACCACCTTGTGGCGGGCGGTGAAACAAACTGGTATGCGTATGCCTGTTTTGTGATTGACGAAGCCCGCCGCCGGGGCATGAAGCTCGCCGTGAAGGAAATTGTGCCTATCCGTGCGGCTGACTGGCCTACACCTGCCGTGCGGCCGCTGAATTCGCGGATGGACTGTACGAAGCTGCGGACGGTTTTCGGTTTCTTTTTGCCTGACTGGACGTTTGGCGTAAAACGGCTCATGGACAAAATTTTGCTTCCAAACACACTATGAAAAAACGACGGGGTATTCTTCTTGCGGGCGGTTCGGGAACGCGCCTGCATCCGGCAACGTTGGCTGTCTCAAAACAGCTTTTGCCGGTTTATGACAAGCCGATGGTTTACTACCCGCTTTCCACGCTCATGCTGGCAGGCATCCGGGATGTGCTCATTATTTCCACGCCGCAGGACACGCCGCGTTTTGAGCAGCTTTTGGGCAACGGCGAGCAATGGGGGCTAAACCTTTCTTATGCGGTTCAGCCTAGCCCTGATGGGTTGGCGCAAGCCTTCATTATCGGCAAGGATTTTGTAGGCGGGGCGCCTTCTGCGCTGATATTGGGCGACAACCTTTTCTATGGCCATGATTTGGCTGAAGATTTAATTCATGCCAACGCGCGTGCCGCAGGCGCAACGGTGTTTGCCTATCCGGTGACGGACCCGGAGCGTTACGGCGTCGTTGAGTTTGACGCGGCCGGCCATGCGGTGAGTCTGGCAGAGAAACCTAGCCGTCCCAAAAGCCGTTACGCGGTGACGGGGCTGTATTTTTACGATGAGCGGGTTGCTGACGTGGCGGCGGCGCTGAAACCCAGCCCGCGCGGGGAACTTGAAATTACGGATGTCAACTCGCAGTACCTCGCGTGGGGCGAACTGGACGTGCAGGTAATGGGGCGCGGCCATGCTTGGCTGGATACCGGTACGCACGAGAGCTTGCTAGAAGCGGGTTTGTTTATCCAGACCATCGAAAAACGGCAGGGCCTAAAAGTGGCTTGCCCAGAAGAAATTGCTTGGCGCGCGGGCTGGATTAGCGACGAGGCACTCGTCCGCCTTGCCGCGCCCCTAGCAAAAAGCGGCTATGGCCGGTATTTGCAACATTTGCTTGAGGAGAGGGTGTTTTGATGGAAGTCATTCCTACTGCTTTGCCGGGGGTGTTGATTCTTGAACAGAAAAGATTTGACGATTCCCGTGGGTTTTTCGTTGAGAGCTACAACGAGCGCGATTTTCAGAAGGCCACTGGACTCACAGTGGCCTTTACGCAAGATAACCACTCGCGCTCAGCGGCCGGCGTGGTTCGCGGGATGCACTACAAAATCAAAAACCCAGAAGGGAAGCTCGTCCGGGTAGTTTGCGGGCGCGTACTTGATATTGCGGTCGATATGCGCAAAGGCTCGCCCCATTTCGGGCGCTGGGTGGGCATTGAATTGAGCGAGGATGCGCCGCACCGCATGGTGTGGGTGCCCCCCGGGTTTGCGCACGGGTTTGCCGCATTAAGCGAGCGCGTTGATTTTTTATACAAAACCTCTGGGTTCTATGAGCCGCACTATGAGCGCACGCTCCTCTGGAACGACCCCGAAGTAGGCATTGAATTGCCGCCGGAGTTTACGGCGAATCCCATCTTGTCTGACAAAGACCGCGCCGGTACCCCGCTCAAAGACGCCGAGCCGTGCGTTGTGTGAGATTCATGCCCTGTTAGGCATGGAGAAATAAAAATGACGATTAAACAAGTCATTCTCTCTGGCGGGGCAGGCACCCGGCTGTGGCCGGTTTCCCGCGAAACTTATCCCAAGCAGCTTTTGCCGCTAACCGGCGAACGTTCTTTGTTGCAAGAAACGGCGATGAGGCTCGAAGGCTACGGCGGGCCGGGGGACGTTGATTCCGCCCTGACGGTCGTCAGTAATGAAGAATATCGTTTCATCATTGCCGAACAGTTGCGTCAGATGGGCGTGGGCAAGGCAAGCATCCTGCTTGAACCCATCGGGCGCAATACCGCGCCCGCGCTCACGCTGGCGGCGTTGGAAGCCAGTGCTGGCGGCGAGGACCCGGTGTTGCTGGTGATGCCGGCGGACCATGTTATCGAGGACCGCGCCGCGTTTCAGCGCGCCATTGCCGAAGGCGTGCGTCAAGCTGAAAGCGGGGCGTTAGTCTGTTTTGGCGTAGTGCCCAAACGGGCTGAAACCGGCTACGGCTATCTCCGCGCCGGGGAGGTAGCATCTGGCGGCGCACGGGAACTGCTTGAATTTGTTGAAAAGCCGGATGCCCAAACCGCCGAGCGTTATGTAGCCAGCGGCGCGTATTTCTGGAACTGCGGGATTTTTATGTTCCGTGCTTCGGTGTGGCAGGCCGCGCTGGCGCGTTTTCGCCCAGACATTGACCGCGCTTGCCGCGAAGCCTTTGCCGGCCGTGAGCAAGATGCGGACTTTCTGCGCGTGAGCCGTGCCGAGTTTGAGGCATGCCCATCTGATTCCATTGATTACGCCGTGATGGAAAAGCTGCGCACCGCGCCGGAACTCGGGCGCGGCGTCATCGTGCCGTTGGCAACCGGTTGGTCTGACGTGGGCGCGTGGGACGCGCTTTGGGCCGTCTCCAAACACGACGCCGATGGCAATGCGTCGCGGGGCGATGTGATATTTCAAGACTCCCGCAACACGCTTGTCTACGCCAGCCATCGGTTGGTTGCGGCGGTGGGTTGCGAGGACATGGTAGTAGCGGAAACCGCCGATGCCGTGCTGGTGGTTCCCCGAAGCCGCGCCCAAGACGTAAAAAAAGCCGTCAGCCGCATCACAGCGGAAGGGCGTAGCCACGGCCGCCATCACCGCAAAGTATTCCGCCCTTGGGGGTGGTATGACTCCATCGATAGCGGAGACCGTTTTCAGGTCAAGCGCATCGTGGTCAACCCCGGCGCGAGCCTGTCCCTGCAAATGCACTACCACCGCGCTGAACACTGGATTGTGGTCCGGGGCACGGCAGAGGTACAGCGCGGCGACGAAGTGCTTTTATTGGGCGAGAACGAATCCGCGTTCATTCCCCTAGGCGTCCGCCACCGCCTCCACAACCCGGGGCATCTGCCGCTCGAAATCATCGAGGTGCAGTCCGGCAGCTATCTCGGTGAAGATGACATCGTCCGCTTTGACGATGTTTATGGGCGCACGGTGCTTCAGAAGTCCGCCCCAAAACCCTAGTGTTTATTCCCGGTTGGGTTTTGGATGAGAAGCTAAACAGAGACGCGGACGTGGTGGTGCTCCTGCGCGGCGTCCAGCAACCCCCAATAAAAACCACTTCTCATTATCACGGGCCGTGGCCGTGGCTAACGGCCAAACCCTGCGCGTACTACGTTAATTGAGTATGCCTGTGTTTTTCTTCTATGTCATTGAATTGATTGTTTTTTTTAATGATTTTTGTAGGCGCAATCGATTTTATGTATATGAAGTAAATCATGAAAAAATGCCTTAAATAAGTTCCCGCCTTATAAGTAGAGTTTGCTTGGGAATCAATTTGCAGGCGAGGGTAGGTTGAGTTTCCGTTTGAACAACCTTAAGAACATAGGCTCCAAGCTGCCAGGCCGCAAAGTGCCCATTCGTTGTAGTCAGTTCACGACATACAGCCCGCTCTCACAGTCCGCTCATGCGGCCCCAGCCCGCTTACGTAACTTAAGAACCGGTGACTTCTTTTTGCGAGGAAGCTGTCCGCACACAAAATTGTATTGGCCGGAAAAGGCATTGCCTGTTCCGACTGTTTGGGGTTGCCCGATGCAGGTGACATGGTGTGGCAGCAAGTTTGTCATTACACAAACGGGCAGAACATTTCTTACGAAGAGGTGATTGCAATGAAAGTCAGGCATAAAGTGGTGATTCTTTCCATGATTGGCACATTGGGCATGATCCTGATTGCCGTGATTGGGATGCGCTCGCTCTGGGAAGACGAAGCGGTTTTTGACAAAACGGCTATCGTTGGTCTGCCGAAAATTGAGGCATTACTGCGTATGCAGGGGAGTACGTTCAATGTGATTCGGCGCGACTATGAAATCCTTTCAAAGAGCATGTTAGACGAGGAGTCCCAAGTCAGGGCGGAACTGCAACGTATACAGCCGCTGCTGCGTGCTGCTATCGACGATGTCTTGGACGCCATCAAGCAGTATAAAGAACTCCCTTTTATGACTGAGGAAGGAAAAGCCGCATGGCATACTCTCGAGAAGGAATACGAAGAGTGGTTCTCGTATGAACATCTCAACCTACAGCAGGTTAATTCAGCGGTTGCCAGCGGGACGGACTCTGCCTTCCAGCAGCTTTTCCAAGTAATACAAGAAAATGCCATGAAGCGCCGCAACATTACGCAGAAGTTGCTTGAGGACATGGATGCGCTTGTCGAACGGCAGCAAAAGGCAGGGAAAGAGCTTGTTGAAAAAGCCAAGGCCAGTACCGAGCGCGATATTGTCATCATGTGCGTGGTTTTCCTAACTGGCCTGCTGGCGTTAGGCGCATATTCCTTCTCAATAATGCGCAGCGTCGTCGCCCCCCTGAGGCGGACGCGGGACATGGTCATTGAGATTGAAAAAAACTTGGACCTCACGCACCGGCTCAGCATCAAGTCC
>JAIRPB010000200.1 GCA_031257305.1 Azoarcus sp. | reverse complement strand
GCCGCGCTCACTGCTTCCGCCCGCCGGTGAATGACATTGAAATTCTCCAGACGCAGTTCGATTTTGGCCTGTTGCTGGAAACTCGCTTTTTTGCCAACGGTTTCCACCGAATAGACCGTCAGGTTAGGGCAAGCCAGCGCCAGCGGGATACCCGGCAGTCCCGCGCCGGAGCCAATGTCCGCCAATGAGCGCAGATGCTCAACCCAAGGCAGCATAGCGAGCGAATCCAGCAAATGATGGGTGACGACTTCCGTCGGCTCACGTAGCGCGGTGAGGTTGTAGACACGGTTCCATTTCAGCAGTAACTCGCCAAAAGCAATGAGCCGGGCGGGAAGGCCCGGGGCTGTGATACCAAGCGCGGCAAGCCCCTCGGCGAGTTCGTCCGAGCAGGCTTTAATCGTGCCGCTCATCTACATTGCTCCCACTGCGTTTCAGCCACACCAGCAGCAGCGAAATGGCCGCAGGCGTTACGCCTTGTATGCGGCTGGCTTGGTCGATGGTTTCAGGCTGTGCGGCGGCGAGCTTTTGGCGGACTTCGTTTGAAAGGCCGCGAACTTGCGCGTAGTCGATGTCATCCGGCAGACGCCAGCCGCCTGCGCGGGACTGGCGGGCGATGTCATCTTGCTGGCGGTCGATATAGCCTTGGTATTTGGCGGCGATTTCAATCTGTTCGATGACAATTTCATCAGTTATGCCGAGTTCTGGCGCGCCGGGCAGGGTTTTTAATGTTTGCCACGTGATGCCGGGACGGCGAAGCAAGTCAAAATACTTGCACTCTTTTTCCAGAAGTTTGCCGAAGGCGCTTTCTTGCTCATTGGCGGGAATAGTTTCTGGGCGCGCCCAAGCGGTTTTTAGCAGGGCGCTGCCGCGCTCAATCGCTTCTCGTTTGGCGGCAAACGCAGCCCATCGCACATCGTCAATGAGTTTGAGTTCCCGCCCTGCCGGGGTGAGGCGCAAGTCCGCATTATCTTCGCGCAATTGCAACCGGTATTCGGCGCGCGAGGTAAACATACGGTACGGTTCAGAGACGCCACGGGTGATGAGGTCATCCACCATCACGCCCAAATAGGCTTCATCGCGGCGCGGGCACCAAGGCGCTTGTCCCCGTGTTTGTAGCGCGGCATTCAGCCCCGCCAGCAGACCTTGTGCGGCCGCTTCCTCATAGCCGGTGGTACCGTTGATTTGGCCCGCAAAAAAAAGGCCGCCAATATCCCGCGTCTCAAGCGAAGAGCGTAGGTGGCGCGGGTCAAAATAATCGTATTCAATCGCGTAGCCGGGGCGCAGGATGTGCGCGTTTTCCAGCCCCGCGATGGTGTGGACGAGGTCAAGCTGAACATCGTAGGGCAGGGAGGTGGAAATCCCGTTTGGATAAATTTCATGCGTCGACAACCCCTCTGGCTCAAGAAAAACATGGTGGCTGTCGCGGTGAGCGAAGCGGTGGATTTTATCCTCAATGGAAGGGCAATAACGCGGGCCAGTGCCTTCGATAACGCCCGTGTACATTGGCGAGCGGTCAAGGTTGGCACGGATGATGTCATGTGTGCGAGGGTTTGTTTGCGTCACCCAGCAAGGCAATTGCGCCGGATGCTGTTCAGGACGCCCCAAAAAGCTGAACACGGGCATCGGCATATCGCCGGGTTGCGTAGCCATGCCGGAAAAATCAATGCTGCGGGCATCCAGCCGGGGCGGCGTTCCCGTTTTAAGCCGGCCTTGCGGTAAGCCGAGTTCTTTTAAGCGTTCGCCAAGGCGAATCGCGGGCGGGTCTCCGGCACGTCCCGCCGGGTAATGCGACAGCCCAACATGAATCAAGCCGTTGAGAAAGGTCCCGGCAGCCAGCACGACCGCTTGGGCTTCAATGCGTAATCCGATTTGGGTGATGACCCCACGGACTTTGCCCGCTTCCACAATAAGGTCATCAACGGCTTGCTGAAAAAGCCACAGATTAGGCTGGTTCTCCAGCCGCCGCCGGATAGCGGCCTTGTAGAGCACCCGGTCAGCTTGGGCGCGGGTCGCCCGCACGGCCGGCCCTTTAGAAGCATTAAGAATCCGAAACTGAATGCCCGCTTCATCCGCCGCCGCCGCCATCGCGCCGCCGAGCGCATCCACCTCTTTAACCAAATGCCCTTTGCCGATACCGCCAATGGACGGGTTACAACTCATCGTGCCTAGCGTCTCAAAATTGTGCGTAAGCAGCAAAGTACAGCAACCCATGCGGGCAGCGGCCAGCGCGGCTTCAACACCGGCATGGCCACCGCCGATGACAATAACGTTAAAGTGGGTAGGGGGAGGCATGTTTAATAGGGCTTTTGTAGTGGGCAGGCGTGGATAGGCAGGGCGCTATTGTATAGGGGCATTGCGAATAACCTGAACAAAGCGGTTTAGCAGGCGGCATTTTC
The DNA here is from genome assembly GCA_031257305.1 of Azoarcus sp. GTDB lineage: Bacteria > Pseudomonadota > Gammaproteobacteria > Burkholderiales > Rhodocyclaceae > WRNU01. Next base: position 614 of record JAIRPB010000200.1, on the reverse strand, counting down.
AGAATCCGATGTCGAAGCCGAAGCCAAAAATATCGGCAATTTCTTCGCCATAGGCGCTTTGTTTCGGCTGGGCGCTATTGTTGTTTTGCCCTCTCCCCTTGTGGGTGAGGGGTGATGCCGTCAGGTGTCTGTACGGACGTTGCATGCAACGTCCGTACGCGGGATTGCGCACGGGACGGTAGATAACGTGGGCACGGCGTAAAAATTAACGTAAGGGCGGGTTTGAAACCCCGCCCTTTGTATTAACAAACATTATCGTTTGCTACAACGACTGCAAAAATGCTAACAACGCTTCCCGGTCTTTGGCAGGCATTTGGCGTACTGCTTCTTTTGCGGATGCGGCTTCGCCGTCGTGCCAGAGGATGGCTTCCAGAAAGTTTCGGGCGCGGCCGTCGTGTAGCAGAAAAAGCGTTCCGTTGACGGCTTCAACTAAGCCGATGCCCCAGAGGGGCGGGGTGCGCCATTGTTGGCCGTTGGCGGCGTAGTCTGGGCGGCCGTCGGCTAATCCCGCTCCCATGTCGTGCAGAAGCAAATCGGTGTAGGGGCGGAGGGTTCGGTTTGCCAGCGTGGGGAGCGCGGGGAATGCGGCCGTTTTTAGTTCGGGGCGGTGGCAG
>JAIRPB010000188.1 GCA_031257305.1 Azoarcus sp. | reverse complement strand
CACGCTTCGCGCCATTTGCGCAGATATTACGACATTAGCCGTCGACGCCATCATCAACGCCGCAAACAATTCCCTTCTTGGCGGCGGCGGGGTTGACGGAGCCATCCATCGCGCCGCTGGAGCGCAACTGCTGGCTTATTGCCGCACCCTTGGCGGCTGCGCCACGGGCGAGGCAAAAATTTCGCCCGGATTCAACCTCCCTGCCCGCCACATCATCCACACCGTCGGCCCTATCTGGAACGGCGGCAACCGGGGCGAACCTGCGTTGCTTGCCGCCTGTTACCGAAATTCTCTTGAAATTGCCGCCGCTGCCGGCCTAGAAACGCTCGCCTTTCCCTGCATCAGCACCGGCATTTATGGCTACCCGCCCGAACTCGCCGCCCCGCTTGCTATTACCACAGTACGGGAAACGCTGGCAAATCTTCCAAATATCCGAGAAGTCGTGTTCTGTTGCTTTCAGGAAAAAGAGCGAACACGATATGAACATTTACTGAATACTACGTAATTCTACGAATGACGTTGCGCCGCTTGAGACATTTTTCCCCTTTCGGCATGACTTTGGTCATGGCAAAACGCCATTTGTAACGTATAAAATCCCATCTGTCGCTAACCCAACTCGAGCCAATCATGAATCACGCCTCCCCGCGAGACCGCCGCTTGGACCGTCGTATTCCCATTGGTTGCTCCGCCGATATCCGCTCACGCGAGGGCAGCGAAGTCACCGCAGAATGTATCGAACTAAGCGTTAGCGGCATGACACTGCACGCCAGCTACGTACCCCTTGAAGGCGAAGTCCTTGAAGTGATGATTCGCTCGCCAAACGATAGAGTAGACCGCCCGCCGCTCGTCACGCACTTGCGAGTCACACGCTGCCACGCGCTCCCTGACGGGCGCTACGAAATCGGCGGCTCTACGGTTCGCGTCGTCGGCTAACGCGATGCCTTTTGGGTACGGCCTGCCCACACCATCAGCAGAACCGTAGCAACCACAACGCCAACAAATGTGACCAAGCCCCAGTTGGCAATCGACAAACCCAAAAACGTCCAATCGACGGCGCTACAGTCACCCGCGCCCCGGAAGAGCTTTGGCAATAACTCGGTGAGCGGGAAACTTTCCATCAGATAATCAAGCCCCGGCCCGCATTCCGAAATGGCGGGCGGGTTCAGTTGCAACCAACTCTGCCGTACAGCAACCCCGCCCCCGGCCAGAGCAATAAGCAGGATAAAAGCGCCATAAATACGCATCGCCCGGTTATGCAGCGCACCAATTAGCGCCACAAAACCGATGCCCAACAGGGCGCACCGCTGCATGATGCACATCGGGCAAGGCTCAAGCCCCAATGTCATTTGCAGGTACAAGACGCCAAAGCACAATTCACCCACGCACAACACAAAAAGGGCGGCAAAAAACAGGCGTAAGGACAGACGCGGGAATGGCATAGAAAGAACTCCAAGCGGTTAAAGCCAAATATCAATTTCTTGATTGTAAGCCGAATATGCGGGATTCCCGCCCCCAATCACAAACACCGTGAATAGCTTCCCGAAAACAAGTTCAGGTAACGCACAGAGAAAAGGGCTGATAGCCAAAGCATTTGATTACGTCAGCCGGGTTAGGTTGGAGATATATCATCATGTATCATGCCCTTCAGCCGCTTCGTCCCACATAACGGAGTCTGCCTAAAACTCACATTGACTCGCACAACACGGAGAGAACATGAACATTCTGCATATCAATTCCAGCATCCAAGGCGAAAGGAGCCATTCCAGCCGCTTTGCCGACCTTATCGTTGAGCGTCTGCGCTCACAGTATCCCGATGCCAAAATCACGTTCCGCGACATTGGCAGCCAGCCCCTGCCCTTGCTTGACCCCGCCGCCGTCGGGGCGCTTTTTACGCCCGCCGACAAACGTACCCCCGAACAGGCCGCACGGGTGGCGCAAGGTGATGCCATCATCGCTGAACTCCAAGCCGCCGATACGGTGGTGCTGGGCATCCCCATGTATAACCTTGGCATACCTGTACAGTTCAAAAGCTGGATTGATGCTATTTTCCGCGCTGGCGTTACCTTCCGCTATACGGCAACGGGGCCGGAAGGTCTCATCAAAGGCAAAAAGGTTTATGTGGCGCTGTCACGCGGGGGCGTTTACCGTGATACCCCGCTCGATGCCCACACGCATTATCTGAAAACAGCACTGGGTTTCCTTGGCATGACTGACCTACAGTTTGTTTTTGGCGAAGGGGTTTCGATGGGCGAAGAAGGCTTGCGCAAAGCAAACGAAAACGTCATAGCACAGGTTGCGGCGCTAAAGGTCTAAACGCTTGCGCACCATAATGGCGGAAGTGCTCCAGCGCATCCGCCATTTCTTTTTCTGTGAGCAATACCGGCGCACCGAGCAAACAGGTCCGCCAGTATTGCTCACACAGCGTTTCAAACTCAACGGCACACGCCAGCGCATGCGCGAGATTTCGGCCAGTAACCACCATCCCGTGGTTGGCGAGCAAACAAGCACTGCGGCCGGCCAAGGCGGCTAAAACATTTTTGGAGAGAGCTTCTGTACCAAACGTCGCGTAGGCCGCGCAACGTACACTCTCCCCGCCGAAGGTTGCAATCATGTAATGAAACGGCGGTATATCCGTGCGCTGACAAGCGAGTGCTGTCGCAAACGGCGAATGTGCGTGAATAACGGCCCCGGTTTCCGGGAAGTGCTTGTAAATATCACGATGAATCCGCCATTCAGAAGAAGGCGCGGCCTCTCCAGCATAAGCGCCGTCCATCGCCATTTTTACCATATTGGCAGAACAGCAGCATTCCGGCGGTACACCGCTGGGCGTCACTAAAAAACCGCCGTCATAACGTGCGCTGGCATTGCCAGAAGTCCCCACATTGAGCCGATATTCCTGCATGGCACAGACGACGGCCAGCAATTCTTCAGCCAGTTCGTTCTCATTGGCGCTCATGTTTGGATACCCCGCAGAAATTCTGGCAAATCTCCGGCGGCAATCAGCCCGCGTTCGGTAATAAAACCGGAAATGAGCGTTGCCGGGGTAACATCAAAAGCCGGATTGGCCGCGCATGTCCCCTCCCGCGCCAATCTCACCCGCCGGGGATGCCCTTCGCCGTCCAAACCTTCAACGGAAAGCACCTCTTCGGCAGCACGCTCTTCAATGGGAATTGCCCGGCCGTCTGGGACGGCAGCATCAAAAGTTGATAACGGTGCGGCAACATAAAACGGAACACCCGCAGCGCGAGCCGCCAGCGCCTTCAACACTGTCCCGACTTTGTTGGCGGTATCTCCGTTAGCAGCAATGCGGTCCGCGCCAACGATAACGGCATCAACCTCGCCTTGCATCAACAGCCATCCCGCAGCGTTATCAGCCATTAACGTATGCCCAATCCCGGCAGAGGCTAATTCCCATGCAGTGAGCAAACCTTGGTTGCGTGGCCGAGTTTCGGAAACGAACACCTTCATCTTCAATCCGTTCGCCTTTGCCGCGTAAATCGGAGCCAGCGCGGTCCCCGCGCCGGCCGTGGCTAACCAACCCGCATTGCAATGGGTCATCACCCGCAAGCCCCGTCCGTCTCGCACAGACAAAGTACGCAACAAATTTAGGCCGTGCAAACCGATAGCCTCGCATATTGAGGCATCTTCCGCGCAAATGGCTTCAGCCTCATCCCACGCGGCTTCGCGCCGAACATCAAAAGGAAGCGGCCTAAGCCGCGCATCCATGCGGTTTAGCGCCCAAACAAGATTGACAGCGGTAGGACGGGTAGCCCGCAATACGGCTAACGCATGATTTAGGGCTACATCATCCGTGTCTCCTGCCGCAAGCGCCACCGCCACGCCCAAAGCCGCCGTACAGCCAATCAACGGCGCACCGCGCACCTGCATTGTGGAAATGGCATCTGCCACGTCTTGGAGCGTCGCAAGACGGCGTTCTACAACACGCCAAGGTAATTGAGTCTGGTCAAGAATAACGAGACTTTCACCGTCGCGGCGTAGCGTTGCAATCGGTTGGGCAAACACGGGTTTGGATGCCAAGAAACGAAAGACTGGGATATTACATTACCTGCGTAAAACGCTTGGTTTGGCTTATTCCGAGTTTTGCGGAATATTTTTTCCCAACAAAAAAGCCGGATTCTGCTCAATCGCAGAACCCGGCTTTCTAGGCTTATGTCAGACTTCTCGCCCGCTCTCTCAACTTGCCTGACGGCGGCGCACAACCACGCCCATAAGCCCCAGCCCAGCCAGCAACATGACATAGGTTTCAGGTTCGGGGACTGTCGTCACCGTTACACTGCCAAAGCCCCAAGTATTCGCCTGCGGAGAGGAAGTCAGGCCCCCTGCGAAAACCTTGAACTCGTCAATATACATAGAAGAAAAGGCACTGAAGTTGTAGTCTTTAGCTGTTGTTGAGACGGCGATGTCCGTTGTCCAAACCTCTTCGCCGCCTTTGAGTCCAACGATGGTTAGCGTTTGGCTGCCCCACGCCCCAGAAGCCCAGAAGCTGTCGAGCGTAAAGAGCGTTTTGCTTGCACTGGCGAACGACACCGGCGATGTCTCAAACCAGTTGGCGAGAATCCCAGAACCCGTCGCTTTCGCCAAATCCTCAAGGCCAGTGTTTTTATACTGGTCTGCAAAACCGTCAATGATAACCATCTCATAGGGCTTGTACTCAAAGAAGCCGTAAGAGCCGTTCTCAAAAGTATTAGTGATGGTTTCTGCCTGTGCGGCGCCCGTAAACGCGAACAGGAGGACAGGAAGTGCAAAGCGGCGTAGTTGTTTGTTCATTTTGATGCCCCGTAAAAGCCAGGAAAGCAGATGCCTATTCCAAGCAGGTTTCATGCCTTGAATAAAAGCAGGTGAAAATATTATTTGTATACAATGCGTTACAGGCTACGCATCTTGCCCGCAAAAATAGGACGAACGAGAAGTGTAAAAAATTCCGACTCCGATGTGTATGAGCAAAAACATTAACCACGCCCTATCGGTTCCAGATTTCTAGCGGCTGATAATAATTGCGTAAGCCGCAGGTGAGAAAGTACGTATTCCCGCACGCTGCCAACAATCATCACAAGCCACAAACATCGATGCCCTATCCGCACAAAAACGGCCCGCAAGCCTTGCCGCTACGGGCAAGGCTTGCGGGCCGGGCACTGCAACTTACAACAAGACACCCTAGTTAGGATGGAGGCTGCTCTTTCAGCCAATCCCTCATGATGGCGTTAATCCGCGTCTGCCACCCTTTACCTGTGGCACGCAAACCTTCAAGCACATCAATATCCATCCGCAGCGAAACCATCTGTTTCACGGGTTTTTCGTAAGGCGGACGCCCTCTGCGCACTTTGGCGGTTACAACTTCCTGCATGGCTACACTCCCTTCTGTTACGGTTGTGTGTGGTTTACAACCCGCGACTAAGCCGCGTTCCGAGAAATCATGACGATTTTACGTTACAGATTCCTTGTGTTGTGGCTCTTAAATCGTATATTCGCAGCGCCTCGAGTGCGTGTGAAAAACGACACTGTGGATAATACGTATACGGCTCAAACATTCGTGATTTTCTCACACTTTGCTTGATAGCCATACCCCGCTTCTCCTTTGCAAGTTACGACCGCACATTTTTTGACGTGTTCCCGGACAAGGCATCCGGTGAGACATATTTCACCCACGCGCACGAGAAGTACCTTTATTGGGGGCGCTTCTTGCTACATCCCCTTAACTCTTTTAGTAACTTGCCGTAGATAAAGGGGATTTAGCGGTTTTATTGAGGAAACGCCACGATGAATATCAAACCTATCCACACTGCGGACGATTACAACGCGGCACTAGCGCGTGTTGATGAACTCTGGGGAGCCGCCCCCGGTACGCCAGAGGGCGAGGAACTGGAAGTGCTCGCGGTGCTCCTTGGCAGCTACGAAGAGAACGCAGACGCGCTCATCCCAATTGGAATCAACCCAATTGATGCCATTACCTGCTTGATGGAACAGCGGGGACTCTAAGCCCTAAAAAGAAGGCCCGTAATCAAAAATAGGCGGCGGGCTAACGGCCCGGTCCGTCATGGGCGCAACGGAAGCCAAAAAATCTTCCGCGATTTTCCGTGCTTCATGGATGATGGTTTTGTTACTCATGCTCTTGCGCATGTCAGAGGCAGACAGCAACGCGGGCAGCACATACAGCGCCACGCGGTCCTCCAAACTAAGCTCATCGAAATTCATCGCTTCCTCCGGCAGCATCCGGCTTATCGCCTTTGGCCGCCCCAAGCATTTGCCGCACTTGCTCGGCATGCTCAGCCAGCCGGACAAGCGCCTTTTTAATCTCGTCCCGGTCTGTCTCGCTCGCGGCGGGCATCCCTTCTAACTGTGCAACCACCCCGTTCATCCGGCCGGCGGCATGTTCCCAACGCGCTTTTTTTATCAGCGGGCCAATCGCTTCAATTTCCCGCGCCAGCGCCTGATAGGTAGCAAGCGAACTCATTTTTGTTTATCCGGGTCAATCTGGTTCCAAGCGTCATGAATCTCGCCTAACAAGGAGAGCACTTCTTTCATGGCCGCAATGTCGTTCTTCATATTCGCAAACAATAGCCGAGACACCATATAGTCATACAGCGCCGCAAGACGGGCCGCGAGAATGCCGCCTTTTTCCATATCTAGGCTAACTTTCAAGCCGTTGCTGATAATGTCAATCGCCTTGGAAAGGCTTGCGCCCCGTTCCGCGATATTGCCCCGTTCCGCATGGACTTTAGCCACGTTAATGGCGGTTTCGGCTCCCTCAAACAACAACACAATCAGCCTGTGCGGGCTGGCTGTGTTGATGTCGGATTCCCGCCCTAAGTCTGCGTAAGCCCTCGCCGGGCTGGTATGGCTACCAAACATGGTGACTCCCTCCTCTGCCTGTTATCCCAGTGGCTTACTTCGACGTAGAAAGGGAAGCCAATTGCTGCGTGAGATAGCTGCTGGTCGAATTCATGCTCGCCAGCAAAGTATCCAGCGCGCTGAACTGTTTGCGGTAACGCGCCTCGGTGGCTTCCAGCCGCGTCTGCATCGCCTCTTGCTGCTTTTCCAAAGTCCGAACGTTGCTGCGCATCCCTTCGGTGAGCGTATCCACCTTGCCGCCGGTCCCAACGAGCTTATCCAGCCCGGTGTTGAAGCGGTTGCCAATCTCGGCGGCAAAATTTGCTGCTAAGTTGGGGTTTTTCTTGATGGCCGCGTCCAGCTTGTCGCTATCCAGCGTAAGGGTGCCGTCTTTCTGGAACGTGATGCCCAAGCTAGAGAGCATCATGGTATTGCCGTTCTCATCTTTCAGGCCGCTGCTATTGTCAAAAACCAGATTGCGGAGCGTGTTCTGCGCATCGCGCAGCACACTGTTGCCATTCAGCGCCCCGGCGGTTTTTGTCTCGGCGTTATAAGCCCCTAGCGAATTGACGCTGCTCACCACGTCGTTAAACGCCTTAACAAACGCCTCCAGCCCCTTCTTGAGCTTATCGCTGTAATCCGCGCTCACCGTCACGGTTGCGGGCGAACCAGCAGACGTTGTCGACTTCAATTGAAGCGTCACGCCTGTTACGGCATCTTTCACAGTGTTGGACGAACTAGTGACGCTAATCCCGTCAATCTTCAATTCTGCGTTTTGCGCCGTCTGGATGGTCGTAGAAGCCCCCGACACGCCAGCACCGCCCACAGTAAAGGCGTTAGCCGCCCCTTCCTGCCCGGTCAAAACCAGCTCTTTGCCATTAGAGCCATTCACCACCGTCGCGGTAATGCCCTTATCAGCCTGATTGATGGCATTGGCAATCGCTGTGAGGTCATTGCTGGCCGGCGTAATCGAAAAATTCTTTGAAGCGTCGCCAAAGTTAAAGTCAATTGAGCCGCTGCCAGAAAAAGCACTGCTATCGAGCTTGCTTTTTTGCCCTTGCGCAAGCTGGGACACTTCCAGCTTAAAACTGCTCCCCAGCGCGCCCTCGCCCACCGTCACAGAAGCCACGCTATCGTTGCTGATACTCCCTGTGTACGTGCCAAATTTATTCATTGCGGATTGGAGCGTATCCGGTTTCAAACCCTTGGCCGCCGTTTGAAGCGCCGAGAGCTTGCTGGCCAACGTCCCCATCGCGGAAATTTTTGTATTAAAAGAAGTAACTTTCGACTTCAGGCTATCAAGCGGTATTTGCTCAATTTTCATCAGGCTCGAGACTAAACCTTCTAGGTCCAGTCCCGACCCCACGCCCAGTGAAGTAATTGTTGCCATGACAAGTCTCCTTAGTCAGATGATTGGATAAAATTTTCCGCGCTTCTGTACGCGGCTCAAAAGAGATATTTAGCTACCCGCCTCATTTACGCTTCCTGCTTTACAAATAAGCCCGAAACCTTGCTCAGCGCCTTGGTCAAGGCCAGCACTTCTTCGGAAGGAATCTGTTTGATAACTTCATCGGTCTCGGAGTCCATGATTTTCACCACGACTTTGCCCAAGTCTTTATCCACCGAAAATTGCAATGACGTTACATACGGCCGGATAAACTCGTTGAGTTGCTTCACGCTATTCTCAACAGCTTCTTCCAACTGTTTCTGGTTCATCTCTTGGGCGGCGGCTTTTTGCTGGACGCGCTCAACGGACCGCTGCACATCGTTCGCAGCGCGGCTTGCCTGATTTGTATCCAAAACAGCCGATGACTGGGAGGAAGATGGCGTCGGGCCTTGCTGGGCACGGCCTGCAACACCGCTCCCCGCGATGACGCTCTGAATATTATTGATGTTCACGATTCGGCCCTCTTGTATTGTGGCGGTAGGGAACCCCCGCCCTTGGGCGGAGGCCCCCCGATTTCAACCACGGTTTGCCGGTTGTCGCTGCTTTCAACTATCGCAAGAGCGATAACACGTTCTGTGGCAAAGCGTTTGCCTGCGAGAGCATCGCCACACCCGCTTGTTGCAGCACTTGCGCACGAGAGAGGTTTGCCGTCTCGGAGGCATAGTCCGCATCCATAATCCGGCTACGGGACGCTTCGGTGTTCTCATGCGCGGCAGACAGTTGGTCCAACACGCCTTGGAAACGGTTTTGAATCGCGCCTAGCGCCGCACGGTTGTTGTTAATCTCATCAATCAGGGTATCCAAGGTGCTCAACTCACTCAATGCGTTGTCACCGTTAGAACCAGTAATCGCGCCCGGTGTAAAGTTCAGAGAATTCACCGAAATAGCGATCTGAGATTCTTCAGTGGATGTCGCGCCCACTTGGAACGTGATGCCATCAGAGAATTGGCCGTCTAACAACTTCTTGCCGTTAAAGTTGGTGGCGCTCACCACGCGGTTGATTTCACTCGCCAGTTGCTGGTATTCCGTATCCAGTGCGCTGCGGTTGCCTTCGTCATATTGGCCAGAAGCCGCTTGCACAGCCAGTTCGCGCATCCGTTGAAGGTGGGTGGTAATCACGTTCATACCGGCTTCAGCCGTTTGCGCAAGCGATAAACCGTCATTCGCGTTGCGGATAGCAACCGTCATGCCGCGCGCTTGTGCGTTCATTTTTTCTGCCACCGCCATACCGGCGGCATCGTCCTTGGAACTATTCACACGGAGGCCGGATGACAACCGTTGCAGCGCAGTGCTCAAAGCACCTTGGGAGGTATTTAAGTTCCGCTGGGCGTTCAGGGACGAGATGTTGGTGTTGATAATTTGAGGCATTTTGTTCTCCTTCGGGGGTCGGTCTTTGTACGAGCAAGACGCTTGGGTTATCCGTTACTCGTCTGCTTGGTTGCGGTAACGGCAATGGCCTAAATTTTCTTGAGGGCCAAAATGCGTTCTGATTGTCACGCCACGATTTTTCCCACACGGAGCGTGAGTGTTTTCACATCCCTTTAAGGCAGTAGCTTGTTATTAGGGGCGGCCTGCCGCCCGCCCGCCCCTTCGGGACACCCTCTCCCACAAAGGGAAAAGGAAAAAGCGCGTTGTGCCCCTCTCCCCTTGTGGGAGAGGGGTTAGGGGAGAGGGGTTAAAAAAACAACCGGCGCAACGCGCCGCTTGAATTCACCCGTCCCGCCATAAAAAACGCGCCACGTCCCATTTAAGGTATGCGATGGCGCGTAAGGAGGAGACGCTCCGGGCAGCAGGGATTAGAGAAACGCAACCGCCTCACCCAATCCCCGGCCTTTGTTATTGCAACAGCCTAAGCACGTTTTGCGGCAAGGCATTCGCCTGTGTCAGCATCGCCACCCCAGCCTGTTGCAGCACCTGCGCACGTGAAAGATGCGCGGTTTCCGCAGCATAGTCCGCATCCATAATCCGGCTACGCGAGGCCGTAGTCGCTTCCCGCGCCGCCGCTAACTGGTCCAGCACCCCTTGAAAGCGGTTTTGAATCGCGCCCAACGACGCACGGTTGTTATTGATGCTATCAATGGCCGCATCCAGCGATGAAAGTTCGCTCAACGCATTCAGCCCATCAGTCCCGGTAATCGCCTGCACACTAACGGCAACCGACTCAATCTGCACCGTAATCTGTGATTCCTCGGTTGAAGTCGGCCCCACTTGAAACGTCACCCCCGGCGCAGAAAAGGTCCCGTCCAGCAGCTTCTGGCCATTGAAATTAGTCGCACTAATCACCCGCTCAATTTCGCTCGCCAATTGCTGGTATTCGGTATCCAGCGCGCTACGGTTATCCGAATCCCACTGGCCTGACGCCGCCTGCACCGCCAATTCGCGCATCCGCTGCAAATGGCTGCTAATCACGTTCATCCCCGCCTCGGCCGTCTGCGCCAGCGAAATGCCATCGTTGGCATTGCGGATAGCCACGGTCATACCGCGCGCCTGTGCGTTCATTTTTTCCGCCACCGCCATACCGGCGGCATCGTCCTTGGAACTATTCACCCGCAAACCGGATGAAAGCCTTTGCAGCGCGGTAAACAGCGAACCCTGCGACGTATCCAGATTTCGCTGTGCGTTAAGCGACGAAATATTGGTATTGATAATTTGGGGCATCTTGGCTCTCCTCCGATGATGATAGGCGTGTCCTCGCACGTAGCCTTTAGCGAAGGTGTAAGCATCTTGTGTGCCAGATTTTTACAAGCTAAATGACAACGGGCGGGGTTTCGTAAATACCGTCAAGCCATCACAGAACACCCGTCATTGCGAGCGTAGCGAAGCAATCCATGCTGCCGTTATTCCGCCCTTTTTGGATTTGCTTCGTCGCTTCGCTTCTCGCAATGACGGGGCAGGATTTGGGTGAGGCAGGTAAGGAAACTATTTAACGGCGCTGGCTCGTAGGGGCGGGTTTCAAACCCGCCCTTCCCCCACCCCCAAAAACCCTCTCCCACACAGAACGCGAACGGGTTCCAGTAAGGGCGGGTTTGAAACCCGCCCCTACCCCAAACCTTGCCAACCTGCACGGAGCGAAATCGCAGCATCCAGAAAACCGCCCCTCTCCCGGCTACAGAGGCGAATTCCTGAAACCCTCTCCCTCTGGGAGAGGGTGGCGCGAAGCGCCGGGTGAGGGAGCGGCGCGGGAATGGGCACCGGTGTCGTTCCCCTGCCCCGGGGGCGCGCCACCCACCCCCCCACCCACACTCTGGGGGGGGCGGT
>JAIRPB010000177.1 GCA_031257305.1 Azoarcus sp. | reverse complement strand
GTGATACGTGTTGCGCAAGGTTGCGCCGGCCAGCCCTGCCTGTATTGCCTTCCGGGTAAATTCGCCGCATTTGTGTTGTGAATTTTCGCCCGCATGCAACTGCGCGTACCGTACAGCCCGGTCAATATCAAATCCCGCCTCTGTCCCTCTCCTTGTTTCAGCGTAAATACGGAACGCATGTTACGGGATTTCGGGGGCATCACGTATTTCAGAATACGACACCCCCAAAATATAAATATCGCGGCGAGCAAAACAGCTATTGACTCAAAACCGCTCTAGTATCATCCACTTTTCTCCTCCCAAGGCCACTCCCCATGATTGATTTCCGCATCCTTCCCGTTACCCTGTTCCAACAGAATTGCACCTTTCTTTGGTGCGAAAAAACCCGTAGGGCTGCTGTGATTGACCCCGGCGGAGAAGTTGGGCATATCCGTGCGGCGATTAGCAAACTTGGCATTACGGTTGAGCGCATTTTGCTTACCCACGGCCATGTCGACCATGTATGCGGCGCGGCGGAATTGGCTGATGCGTTTTCTGTGCCTATCGAAGGGCCGCACAAAGACGATGCTTTTTTGATTGAGGGCGATACCCTTACCCGGCAGTGCGAGCGGTTTGGTATGCCGCCCGTTGCGGGGTTTACGCCAGCGCGCTGGCTTTTTGACGGCGATACCGTGCAGGTGGGCGATGAGACGCTGCAAGTTATCCATGCCCCCGGCCACACGCCGGGACATGTGGTGTATTTCCATGCCGCCGCCAAATTAGCGCAAGTCGGCGATGTGCTTTTCGCGGGTTCTATCGGACGTACCGATTTCCCACGCGGCAACCATGAAACCCTGATTCATTCCATCCGCAAGCGCCTGTTCCCGCTGGGTGACGATGTCACGTTTATCCCCGGCCACGGCCCGATGTCGACGTTTGGCGATGAGCGGGCAGGGAATCCTTACGTGGGGGATGGGCGAAACGATGGGGTTGATGAGGTGTGAACCTGTGCGTTTACGCCCTTGAAATACATATTATTATGTATATAATCTCCCTGTGAATTTCACTTGGCACGAACCGAAGCGAAAGGCAAATCTAGTCAAGCATGGGCTGGATTTTGCCGATGCGCATCTTGTTTTTAATGGCCCACCATGACGAAACCGGATACCCGCTTCCCTTACGGCGAAGTACGGTTTTTAACGTTGGGGATGCTCAAAGGGCAAGTTGTCATGATTGCCCATACCGAGACCGAACGTGAGGTTCACATCATCTCTATGCGGAAGGCAGAACGGCATGAGCAAGAAAATTACTTCAAAAATATCGGTTGATTTAGACGAAGCCCCGCCTTGGGATGAAAAAGACTTCGAGAAAGCGCGGATGCGCGTTGGCATGAAAGACGTTAGCCGAGAGGAATTCCGCGAGGCAGTACGTGACCGCCTTGGCAAACAACGTGTTTCCATCATGCTTGACAAGCTCGTGATTGAATTTTTTAAGGCAAAAGCGGGCGGGCGCGGTTATCAGACGCTCATCAATACGGCGCTTGTCGAAGCGATGCAGGGTAGGCAGATTGCGGACGTGATACGCGAGACAATCCGGGAGGAAATGCGATTGGCGTAGAAACGGCGTAGGCCGCGTACAGCTATACGGATTCCTTCCCCACAATCTGCCCGTTCATCTTATTTTTGCCAAAGGGTAATGCTTTTTCGCAATGGCACCCGGCCAAACTTAGCCATTTGTTGGCTGCTATTTCCTTTTTGCTGCCGGAGTGTATAGATTTTTAGCGGGGTAAATCCAAAGTGCCGCGCAAGTTCAGTTGAAATAAAATCAACAGGGATGACTTCACCCGCATATCTGACGTTATCGTTTACAAATGCAACGCATGCGCCTTTTTTACAGATACGATAAAGTTCGTAATAAACAAAAGCAAGTTCTTCAAAATAGCCCTTAACCATTTTAAGAACACCTTTATTATTTATATCGCCATTATCATTTCTTGTTTTTAACGCTACCAATACTTCTGTTAGTGCTTTGTTATTCGTAATCGCTTCGATAATTTTCTTACAATCCGTGATTTTACCGATAGAGGCATAATAATCACGTAAAGAGTCAATTTTGCTTTTGCTTTCAACAGTGCATGATAACAACGCTTGGCGGGTTTTGCGAATGGCTGCTTCATCCATGCCTAAATAAACCAGTTCAAGGGCGTAAATACGTGTGTAGTCATACCTGTTGCAATAAGGGGGCGATGTAATAACGCCGTCAATGGTATTTTCTTTCAAAAGAGGAAGTTCAAACAACGCGCTGGCTTGTTTGAATGTTATTTTTACGTTTTGCGAAAACGGCGGCATATTTCTTTGCAAGTACGATATATCGTCTATTGCTTTAGTCAGTTCTTCAACAAGTATTGTTTTGACTGTTGGCAAATTTCCTTTGTCTAATTTTACTTTGAGCGGTTCCCGGCCTGACGCTATCCGTGCGGCATTCGCCTCAATAATTTTTTGAGAGCGAATATCCCATCGCAGATACTGTCCATCTTTAGCGGTATAGCTTAATGGTTCGAGCGAGTTTACAAGACATAAAATGCCTAGCCCCTTTGCTTCGTCTGAAAACGGTGAAGTTTTTATTTGTTCAGTAAAGTAGGGAATATCGTGCGCTGTGTTTTCTGGATAGGCACTTTCAGTAATGGTAATGCTGGCCGTTTTTTTATTATAAGCCGCAGGTCTTTCCAGTTTTGATATAAATTGGACGAACGTTTTTAATTCGTTAATATTATATCGGGTGATATTACTTTTTGCATACATAGCTATCGACGATATAGGCATTATATCAAACCCATGCTATCAATCCCATTCATTTGAGCGACAAAGCAGGTTGTCCCCGCCCCCAGAAATGGGTCGAGTACCACGCCTCCGCGCTGAATACCCATTTCATTAAACAATTCTTCAATAAGTTCAGCGGAAAATCCTTCTTTATATTTCAGCCAGCGATGAATACAATCTCTCTTGCTTAACTGATAGCTTACAGACTGCCGGTTAAATTTGCTTGTAACTTCCGTGATGGGCATATACCTATTTTCGAGTTCTTGTCTTGCCGTTTCGTCACAATATGAATCGGCAGAAAATTCTTTGACGCGCCATTCTGAATTGTCCAGCCCCATATTAAAAAACGTGAGTTGTTTAGCATTGGGGGGATTCAACATTCAGCCTACCTTAGTAATGTAACGCACACCTTCTATGTTCGCGAAATGGCGTCTTGCGTCCACAGTACGGCGTGATACGCACGAGCCGAATGCAGAATAATGCTATCGGCCAACGGCAACTTGAGGTCAACCGACAAACGCGCCGCGTCAAGCGCAAGCGTTTCCGTTAGCTCCAGCACACGCCCCTGACGCATCAGCGCAATACCGCGTAAAGCCTCCGCTTCGCTGCGCTGTTGCAGGATGCGCTTAAACACTTCGTACAGCGTGAGTGCCGGGACGAGTAAATCTTCAGTAGCCTCGATAGCTGGCGCAAAAAAAGTTGCGTTGGAGCCGTCTGCAAAATATTCGAGCCAGCCGCAGGAATCCACTACGTTCATACGCGGTCTTTCTCAGAGGGCACCTCTGTGGAAAGCCCCGGTAGAAATCCGCGTAGTTGGCGCGCCGGTTCAATGGGCAACAATTCGATGCGCTGGCCAAAAGCCAACACCTGCAACTTTTGCCCCGCTTCAATGTTGAGTTGGGTGCGAATGACTTGCGGAATCACAATCTGAAACTTTGGTGAAACGGTTACGGCCAGCATGAAAACCTCCTGCATATATTTCGATACCCCGTCCGTTTTACCAAACGTCAATGGATAGGTAAAGCAAACCATAGACAAATGTAACGGAGCGGCTCCCGTGGGCGACGCTTCGTGCTGTGTGCTGGGAAGGGCTTGCCTACCGTTTTCTTAAAACCAGCGTATCCCCGCTTTGCGTGAATTCTAGGTGTTTGAGCACGTTCATCCCCAGCAGGATGAGGTCGTCGTCATCCATGCCGGGGTTGAGGCTGGCTTGTACTTGTGTGAGCACAAAAGAGCCGAAGGCTAGTTCGTCGATGCGGGTCATTCGGGCTTCGGCGGTGCCATTTGCGGTGGAAACATAAACTGGCGGGCCAACGGGGCGCAGGCCGAGTTTTTTGCCCAATCGGGCGGGGATGGCAACTTGCGTGGCGCCCGTGTCGAGCATGAACGTTACGGGTTGCCCGTTGATGGTGCCGGGGGCGATGTAATGGCCGCTTGGGTTGCGCTTGAGCACCATTTCGGAGGACTGGCCGGGAGCTACGGCGAGATGCCGGTTGGGGTTTGCGCGGCGCGCTTCAAAACCATCAAAGAAGAGCCACAGCACGCCGATGAGGGCAATCGCGGCCAGCCATGCCATGCGGCGGCCCATCGGGCGGGTATCGTTTTCGTTGTCGGGAGAAGGGGCGTTCATCGGATTTAGGTATTAGGCAAACGCTTGCCCGTGCTCGCGGGTGGCGTGGAAAACAACGGCCGGCCATTTTTCCATTGTCACTTCTAAGTTGTAGCGGCTGCTGGCAAGGTAGACAAGATTGCCGTCAACGTCCTTGCCTAAGCGTAGCACTTGTTCACGTTCAAAGTGGCGGCGGGCGGTTTCGTCTGGAAAGGTGAGCCAGCGGGCGGTGTACACGTCTGCGTTGTCAAAAATGGCATCGACTTTGTATTCATCTTTCAGCCGTTGGGCGACTACTTCAAATTGCAGTTGCCCAATCGCGCCCAGCAGCATTTGCCCGCCTTCGAGTTCAAAGACCTGAATAGCGCCTTCTTCGCCTAACTCCCGCAAACCTTTCTGTAATTGCTTGGATTTGAGCGGGTCGCGTAGCCGTGCGGCACGAAAAAGTTCTGGTGAAAAATAGGGAATGCCTTTGAAACCGAGCGTCTCGCCTTCGGTGAGGGTATCGCCAATCTGAAGCTGGCCGTGGTTGTGGATGCCGATGATGTCCCCGGCCACGCCGTCCTCTTTCAGTACCCGTTCGTTCGCCATAAAAGTGAGCGCATTGGCGAGTTTCATCTCGCGCCCGTCGCGCACGTGGCGCACTTTCATGCCAGAGGTGTAGCGCCCCGAACAAATGCGGAAAAAAGCAATGCGGTCTCGGTGGCGGGGGTCCATATTGGCTTGGATTTTGAAAACAAAACCCGAAAAAGCCTCTTCAGTGGGCTGTACGTTGCGCGTTTCAACACTATTTGCGCCGCAGGACGCGGTTCTAGGCTGCGGCGGCGGGGCCCAGTCGATAAGCGCCTGAAGAATTTCCTGTACGCCAAAATTGTTGATGCCGGAGCCAAAAAAGACAGGGCTTTGCTGGCCCGCAAGAAATTCCGCAAGGTCAAACGGCGGGGAGGCATCGTGGAGCAAGGCCACGTCATCCCGGACTTGCCCGATTTCGTGCGGGTAGCGATGGCCGAGTTCCGGGTTATCCAGCCCTGCGATAATTTCCGCCTCGCTCCTGTGCTCTTCTCCGGGCGCAAAGGCCAGCATGTGGTTAGACAGCAGATGGTAGACACCGCGAAAAGTCTTGCCCATGCCAATGGGCCAAGTCACGGGGGCGCAAGAAATTTTGAGCACGTCTTCGATTTCAGCCAGCAAATCGAAAGGCGCACGCACTTCGCGGTCGAGCTTGTTGATGAAAGTAATGATGGGAGTATTCCGCAGCCGGCAGACTTTGAGCAATTTGATGGTCTGCGCTTCCACGCCCTTGGCGGCGTCGATAACCATCACCGCCGCATCCACGGCGGTGAGTACGCGGTAAGTATCCTCGGAAAAATCCTCGTGCCCCGGCGTGTCGAGTAGGTTAATGGTATGCCCCTGATACTCGAACTGCATCACAGAGCTAGTGACGGAAATTCCGCGCTGCTTTTCAACCTCCATCCAGTCGGAGGTGGCATGCCGCGCCGACTTCCGCGCCCGCACCGTTCCCGCCAGCTGGATAGCGCCGCCAAAAAGCAGCAGTTTTTCAGTCAGCGTTGTTTTGCCCGCGTCCGGGTGGGAAATGATGGCAAACGTGCGGCGATGCGCGATGTCGCGGAGAAGGTCGGGGGAAGTCAAGGGAGGGGCCGTTGGAAAAGGGGGAACGAATTCTAGCAAGCGGATGGGGAAAATGCCTGTTAGCCAAATAGTTCACTATGAGAACCCATCCGCGCCAGACAGAGAGTATCTGAATTCAATTTGCGGTATATCAGAAGCAAGTTAGGTTTGAGGGTAAGTATTCCCCCAAACACGTATTTGAAAGAATGTTTACGGCTCTGCCCCGGCTAGAGAAAAATTTTGGCGAATGCCGCCGCTGCGCCAAACAAGGCCGCTCCCGCCGCCAGAAAACCGAAATAGGGATAGAACCTCGTCTCTTTCCTGATTTTTTCTGCTTCAGCACGGCTTTTGGCGGCATCATCAAAAAGTTTCTGTATTTCCGCCCGTATCTTGAGCATGTCAATTTCTTCTTTAGGTGAGAGTGCTGCGTCCGCCATGTTATGCCTCCTGTGCTGTTGCTGCGAGTTCTACGGCCATACGCACCCCCTTAGAGATGTTGCCGCCGCCTAGGTTTCTAGCTTGTTCTATCGCCTTTGCGGAGAGCCTAACAAGCACCATCCGCGCATTATCAATCTTCGGACGCCCTGCGCCTTCTCGCTTACCGCCATGTTTTGGTTGAGTCATCGGGTTGTCTCCTTGGTACTATTGTATATCGTTTTTCAAAAAGAGGAAGGTTCGTGCATTGTGCCCCAAACCCTTTATTCACAGATGCCAACGGATTGGTCGTAGGTTGGCGGGCGGGGCGGTAAAACAAAAAACCGCCCGAAGGCGGTTTTGTGGGGTAAGTGGGTGCTGTGTCAAACCGCGCTTTTTCTGCGCCGTTTCGCC
>JAIRPB010000163.1 GCA_031257305.1 Azoarcus sp. | reverse complement strand
CTGCTACCAAAAAATACCCGCGCAGACAGCCTAGTTGACACTAAATCGTCCGTTCTCCACGAAAGGGCAAAAAGACACTCATCTAAATCGGACGTTCTCCACAAAGGAACGAAAGCCCTCCCGGCTATCATTCTCCGCATACCATTCGTGACAATTTCTGAAAATGCCGACTTCCCGCATCCAACGTTTCCTAGCCGTTGCCAGTGAAATTATTCTGGGTAAAGAACACGAGTTGCGCCTTGCGCTCTCGTGCCTGCTGGCGCAAGGGCATTTGCTTATCGAAGATGTCCCGGGCACGGGCAAAACAACGCTTGCCCATACTTTGGCCCGTTTGCTGGGGCTGCAATTTCAGCGCGTCCAGTTCACCAGCGATTTGCTGCCCGCCGACATTCTTGGGGTATCGGTTTTTGAGCGGGAGAGTTCAACGTTCTGCTTCCGCCCCGGCCCCGTGTTTGCGCAAGTCGTCCTAGCGGATGAAATCAACCGCGCAACGCCTAAAACCCAAAGCGCGCTGCTAGAAGCAATGGAAGAGCGCCAAGTCACTGCCGACGGCCAGACTTTGCCGCTGCCAGAACCTTTTTTTGTTATCGCTACCCAAAACCCGTCGTACCAAGTCGGGACGTTTTCATTGCCCGAGAGCCAGCTTGACCGCTTTTTGCTACGCATCCGGCTAGGGTATCCCGACCAAGCGGCAGAACGCACACTACTGCAAGGCCAAGACCGGCGCGTTTTGCTTGAAGAAACGCCGCCGGTGATGAGTGCGGAGGATTTGCTAGAACTCCAGCGTGTCACCAAACAAATCATCGTCTCAGAACGTCTGGTGGAATACGCCCAAACACTCTTAACCACCACGCGGCAAAGCGCGGAGTTTTCCGTGGGGTTAAGCCCCCGCGCGGGGCTAGGGCTGCTCGCCGCTTCACGGGCATGGGCGTTGGTAGAGGGGCGCGACCATGTATTGCCCGAAGATGTGCAGCACATCTTCCCGCACCTTGCCGGCCACCGCTTGCGGCTAGCCCATGATGGCCGGATGCCGAGCCAAGATGACCTCGCGCGCCTGTTAAGAGGTGTCGCCCTCATTTAATTTTGCGCATGTCTGCCGCCGCCCAAAACGTCGCCGCCTTTCGCGCCCGCCTGCGTACCCTGCTCCGGTTTGGTCCCGGCAGCCCGGAAACGGCTCCCATTTTGTTACGGCAAGGGCGCATTTACCTACTGCCTACCAAACCGGGCATTGCGCTCGGCGTCATACTGGTTGTGATGCTGGTTGCCTCCATCAATTACAGCCTCAGCCTAGGCTATGCCTTCACGTTTCTGCTGGCAGGCACTGGCGTTTCCAGCGTCCTTCACGCTTTCCGCAATCTTTTACAAATATCGATTCAGTGCGGAAGGGTGGAATCAGCCTTTCCGGGCGGCAACGTCGTATTTCATCTCCTTATCGATAATCCCCACCCGCAACGCCGCCCCTCCCTGCGGCTTATCGGCGGCCTTGCCGGCCAAAAAGGCGAAACCTCATTTAGCCTAGCGCCCGCCTCGCGCAGTGAAATCCAGCTGGCGCTGCCCGCCGTGCGGCGCGGGGTACTGCCGCTAAACCGCACGGTTATCGAAACCCGCTGGCCGCTCGGTCTCGTCCGTGCTTGGAGCGTGATTTTTCCAAACATGGAAGCCCTCGTGTTTCCCACGCCAGAAAACAACCCGCCGCCGCCTCTCCCATCCTCCGGCGAAAGCCTGACAGACTGGGGATTGCTCCGTGCGGGCAATGAGGATTTTGCGGGATTACGGACATGGCTAGAAACAGATTCGCCCCGGCATCTGGCGTGGAAAGTCTATGCGCGGGGCGGCGAAATGATGACGAAACAATTTTCAGCATCCGGCGGCGGCGATTTACTGCTGAACTGGGACGACCTGCCCGCTGAACTCTCCGAAGAAGCACGGCTTTCCAGACTCGCCGCTTGGCTATTGCAAGCCGAACATGCCGGACAACGTACCGCATTGCGGATGCCGGAATGTGATTTTCCCGCCGCACGGGGCGAAGCGCATTTGTACCGCTGTCTTGGCGCATTGGCGCTGCATGGAACAGGACGGATTCCGCCATGAATCTGGCCCTGCGCTTTCCCCCCAAAAACCCGCTCTCGGATGCCTCACTGCTTGCCTTGCGGCGAAATCAAGGCATCTGGCTGGTCGCGGCCGCCTTCGTCACGCTTATTGCCCATTTTTCGACACTGCCTTGGTGGGTGATGGCGTTTTGCACTGCCCTTCTCATCTGGCGCGGCGAGCGGATGTGGCGCGGAAAAACCGCCCCGCCGCGTTGGGTACTGCCTCCGCTTGCGTTGCTAGGGGCCATTGGTGTGCAGCTTGATGTAGGGCAGCTCGTTGGCAAAACCCCCGGCGTCATCCTTCTTGCGATGCTGCTTTGCTTCAAGCTGCTAGAAACCCGGAACATGCGCGACATCATCGTTGCCACGTTTTTGTGTTTCTTTCTTCAATTCAGCCTGTTTTTTAGTAACCAGTCCCTGCCTAGCGCCCTGCTGTCCATCATTGCCCTGCTCGTCACGCTGGGCGCCATAATTGCCCTGTCCGACCCCGCCAGCAGCACACGGGAACGCTGGCGGGTGAGCGCAACGCTCATCGTGCAGGGCATCCCCTTCATGCTGGTCCTGTTTGTGCTGTTTCCCCGCGCCATTGCGCCGCTGTGGGGCGTGCCCTCGGACGCACAAGCCAAAACCGGCCTGTCAGATTCCATGTCGCCGGGGACAATCAGCAACATGATTTTGTCCGACGAACTCGCGTTTACCGTTGAGTTCGACGGGCTTCCCCCGCTTCCTGCCGACCGCTACTGGCGCGGCCCGGTGATGAGCTATTTCGACGGGCAGACTTGGCACATGGTAACTCGCCCCCAATCTAGCCTTCCGGCCTACACCCCTTCAGGCCGGCGCTTCAGTTACCGTATCTTGCTAGAACCCAGCCAGCAGCACTGGCTGCCCGCGCTCGATTTTCCCGCCGGCCCCATTGAAGGCGCACATTTTACCTACGACTACCAAGCCCTTAGCCAAACACCGGTTAACAGCCGGCGCCAATTCCGGCTCACCTCTTTCCCCCAGACGGCCGTCGGGCAAAAAGAACAGCCTTGGGTCATTGAAATGTCACGCCGCCTGCCCGCGCAAGGCAACCCGCGCACACGGGAATTAGCCGCCCGCCTGAAAGCGGACTCCCCCCGCCAGACAATTAAACAAATTATTGACTGGCTCATCCAAGCGCGTTTCACCTACACCTTGCAACCGCCCCTCAGCGAAAACGACAGCGTTGATTTTTTCCTGTTCGAGAGCCGTATGGGTTTTTGCGAACACTTTGCCAGTTCCTTTGTTTTCCTCGCCCGTGCGGCCGGCATACCGGCGCGGGTCGTCACCGGCTACCAAGGCGGGCGCATCAATCCCATTAGCCACATTTTCACCGTCCGCCAGTCAGATGCCCATGCTTGGGCAGAAATCTGGATTTCCGAACAGGGATGGGTACGGATTGACCCCACCGCCCTCGCCGCGCCGCAACGCATCGACCAAGGTCTGGAAGGTTCGGTGGAATCGGGGCTACCGTTTATGCTACGCCCGCAATTTGCTTGGTTACGGCAGATGCGCGACCAATGGGAAAGCCTTGCCGTGCAATGGAACCGCTGGGTTGTGAGCTTCGACGGCAAGCGCCAGCGCAGCTTGCTGGAATCGATGGGTTTAGAGAGTTTCTCCGCGCAAAAGGCATTTGGCATAGCGGCCATCGCCATCGTGCTCTTGGTGGCCGCATTCTATGCTTGGATACAACTAAAACGCCACAACACCGGACGCGACGCGCTAGACCGCGCATGGGCGCGGTTCTCAAGCCGGCTCGCCGCTTTCGGGCTGGCCCGCGCCCCCGCAGAAGGGCCGCTCGACTATGCAAAGCGTATCTCCTCTGCCCGCCCTGAAGATGCGGATGTGCTCAATTTAATCTGTACCCGATACGCCTGTTTGCGCTATCGTCTACCTCCCTCACGTGCGGAAATTGACGAACTAGCACAGACCATCCAATCCCTTCAATTCAAAACCTGATGAAACCGATACAGCATATTCTCCGTCTAGGCATTGCTTGCCTAGCACTCACTTTCGCCCCCATCCACGCACAAGCAGACTACGCCCAACGCGAAGATGCCGCCGCCTTCGCCAATGAAATTGCCGCACGCAACCAACTTGATGCCGCGCAAATCCTCTCGGCGCTTTCCCGCGCCAATTACGACCCGCGTGTTATCAAACTCATCAAACCGCCAGAAACGCGCATCGCCCGCTCATGGCAACGTTACCGCTCCCGCTTTCTGGACCACCTTCACGTCGTGGCAGGACTCGCCGCATGGTCACAATATGAAAATGAATTGCTCCGTGCCGAAAAACAATATGGCGTACCGCCAGAAATTATCCTTGGTATTCTCGGCGTAGAAACCATCTACGGGCGCAACACCGGTAATTTTGAAACCCTCTCCGCCCTTGCCACGCTGGCTTTCGATTACCCGCCCCGCGCCGATTTATTCCGGGGCGAACTCGAGGCGCTTTTCCTGCTTGCCAAAGACCAAAAACGCGAACCCGCCAGTTATACCGGCTCATACGCCGGCGCCATCGGATGGCCGCAATTCCTGCCGAGCAGCATCCGCCGCTACGCAGTAGATTTTGACGGCGACGGAAAAATCGATTTCGAGAGCAACGCCGTCGACGCCATCGGCAGCGTCGCCAATTATCTGCATGTACACGGCTGGCGGCCCGACGAGCCGGTTGCAGAAAAAGCATGGCTCACGCCCGAAGCCAACCCAGAACCGCTTATCGCGGCCGGCATCGAACCCACGCTCACGCTGGAACAACTCGCGGCGGCCGGCATCTTTCCCATCGCAAAATCCCAACCCGCCAACACAAGCGAAACCACCCTAGTCGACCTAGAAACGCCAGACAAACCCACTGAATACTGGCTGGGCTACCGTAATTTCTACGTCATCACGCGCTACAACCGCAGCAGCTTCTACGCGATGTCCGTATTCCAGCTTGCCCAAGCGTTGCGCACAGCCCATGACACCGGCCACTACGACGTGCCTCCCCCCGCAAACACCGCCGCAAAAGCAAAAAGAACCGCCGCCAAAACAAAAAAGGCCGCACCACACAGCAAACCAGTAGGAACAAACCCTCGCAAGGCTGTACGGCGAAAAAGCTAATTGCGCGTCAACGCTTAGCGTTTTAGCGTTTAGTGCGCTCCTCCCTCAACTCTTCACCCCCTCTCCCGCCATCTACTATCACGTAATCCTAAAAACCTTTCCTTTGGGCACAAACGGCAAACGTGCTCTTTCTGGTATCAGAAAAGCATGTTCACGCCCATGTAGCGTTAGCCTATCTTCGCATTCACCGTCCGTAATGATGAGAATAGGCGCTTCTTTCGGAAAGTCCTCGGCATTCGCCAGAAGGTCGATTCCCGGTTGCAGCACGGTTCCTCCCCGCCCCTTGACCTTAACCGTCCCGGCAACATCTTCTGGTCTCATATAGCCTTGGTCGTAGGCTTCTGCGTCACAGAAAACAACTCTAGCGGCAGGAACATCGCGGGATGCGCTGTAACTGGCAATAGCACCTAGCGCCGTAGCCAGCAGTGCTCGTTCCATTGAGCCGGAAGTGTCAAGCAATACGCCGAACGTGCGTCTATCCAGCGTAACCGGATCCAGCCGCCAAGCCGGGCGAGGGATGTCTGGAGTTGAACTTTGGCGGCGGCTAACCCGTGCGTAGGAATGCTGTTTTTCCAGAGGGTTGAACATATCGTCAAACCAACGCGCCAAGTCCACGTCCCACGGAATCGGCGGATAAGAGAGCGCCCGGATTTCTTCGACCAAGCCTTCCGGCAGGTATCCCCGGTTCTGCGTTTCGTGGTAACTCAAACCTTGTTCCAAGGCATGCCGATAAAAAGCATCTAGGTCAATATCGCGCCGTTTCCCGGATGTATCCGGCAGGATGTCGCCAATCCCCACGCCGCGCAGGGTGGCTAGTTTGCGGTAGGTCCGCATGTCCATGACAATGCGGTCATAAACTGCTTCAGCATTCAATCCTTTGAATTGCGGGTCGTACAAAAGACTAGCAGGGCGGTCGCCAATACCCATATCGGTAAGCCAGTCATTAATGACGAAATCACAGGCAATATTCCAAAGATAAGCATCCCGCCATGCGTGACGGGCATCATGGCGCAACGCAGCATGAAGAAATTCATGTGCCATAACAAAACGGAGTTCATTTTGTGAAAGTCCCGCCGCTGGATTAATATAGATTTCCTGCATGGAAGGAGAAATAGCGGCAACGCTAATATTCATATTGTAGCAAACCTGCCTATCCTCAATAAGTTTGAAAGAGGCAGCAATAGCACCGAGTAACGGATAAGAAGAAATAAACCATTGTTTTGCGCGAGAAACAGGAGAAAGACTATATTCGTTGGCCGACAACATAGGGTAGTAACCCGCCGCTACGCTAACCGCTCAGTGTACGCCATCATGCAAACCTCTGGCAAATAACTTCGGCCAATCTTTTTTCTGCCAAGGGGGAACTATTTTGGATATTTCCCTCATATCTAATTCATTTACTCCTGCCGTACCGAAAGATTCATATTCCGTACCCAAAACAGCGTAAATACCTTGGTCAACAAGTCGGCAGTAAAGACGTTCCTCATTGTTAATACCGGGAGGCAAAATAAAATCGGTACAGGGTGAGCCAAATTTCAAATCGGACAAAAATTTTTCAACAACTAAATCACAAGCAATATTCCAGAGCTGTGGGTGTTCTTTTTCGACAAAATGATTCATTCCAAGGTGTAACAGGCAATGCGCCAAAATACGTGCCCAGACAACTGGCTCGACTCGATGCTGGATAAAGCAATTAATATCGCCATTTTTACAGACATAAGCAAACCTTTCTCCTGAAAATGAAGAAGTCTCCTTATGGGAATAAATGGAAGCGCCTCTTAGGAGAGACTCAAAAATTGGATGTTCACCCACTATTTTCTGTCCTTCCACAAAATTTTGATATGCAGGTGAATCCTGTTTTACGGTTTTAGGCATTATTTCTTTTTCTCCACTAAACGCGGTAAATCGCGCACAATTTCCACTATAAGCCAGTCTGGAAGTACGCTGTCTTCTTCCGGTGAAACCACCATTTGTGCAATCTCTAGGCTGATATGGGCTAATTCCTTAATCAGTGTTTTTGCTCTCACCGAAAACGCAAGCGTATTAGGAGAAAGCCTATTTTTATCTTTTGGTAGTTCTTTGATGAGTTGGGCGCGGAAACTTTGTGCCAGAAAATACAACGCATCCCGGTCTTTTGGGTTGGATGGCCATTTCTGCTCATTGTCAATAATGGCTGAAAGCGCGTAACGGTTGCGAATCTGTTTGATAAATGCGCGAAACTGCGTGGCGTGGTGTGCGGAGAGGAAGCCGCTCGCCAAAACATCAAGCTGTTCGTCTGCAATGCCATCACCATAGCTTTTCAGGGCATCCGAAAGCATGTGCCAGGACCGCGGAGTGGAAAATGGTTCTTCAGTTTTTGGCGGCTGTTTCCAAAGGTGGTCAGGCCGCAACCCAATATATTCAAGAATATGGGGATGGATACCGTTTTCCCCTGCCCATTCCAGCCAAGCGCGATGCGAAGCCTGCAATTCCACATGAAACATGCGGTTAATAAGCGCCGAGGACATAGGTTTAACGATGGCGCTATCCTGCGCACGGTTGCCCGCACCGATAACGATAGAACCATCCGGTAAGCGATATTCGCCAATGCGTCTGTCATGAATCAGACTGTAAAAGGCTTTCTGCACTTCCTGCGAACAGGCATTCAGTTCGTCTAGGAATAAGCAGTAAGGCTGTTCCCGCGCAATCATGCGGGGAGGGCAAAAGACACTTTTCCCGTCAATAATCTGCGGTACGCCGATGATGTCTTCCGGCGCAAGCTGGCTACCTAGCAGCGAAATACAGGGTAGGCCAAATTCCGCCGCAAAACTCTCAACAATGGACGACTTGCCAATACCCGGCGCACCCCAAATGAATACGGGGCGAATCGTAGCAACGTTGACGAGAATTTCATGCAGCTGTGCCGGAGTAACAGCCATTAGATTTTTCATATATATGCCTTTATTAGACGGAATTTGCTTTTGTCATTTTCTTGCGCAACATCCCTTCTTCCCAAAGACGCCGTGCTTCCGCTTTGCGTTCGCGCATTTTGACCCTGCACGGAAGGCAACGGCAAGCGATGGAATCGATGTAGCCTTGCATAACCTCGTACCACCACTGCTGGTCTTCAGCTATCCAGACGCATTTTTTTCCGCAATCCCGGCAATAGAAAACCATATCCTCGTAATAGCCGTTTTTATACGCCGAAGAAGAAGGCCCCCAAGAATTTCCGGTATTCAGTTTTGAATAGTCAACGGGTATACGCACACTTGGGTCAAATTGGCGATAGACACCTGACTTTGTATGCTTCCATGCCTTCTGGCGCTTTTTTTGCGCTGACATTTTGTTTTTTGGCTTCATGGCGCTTTTTTCAGCTCATTCCAGAAATACCAAGATATTTTCGGAGTGAAATTCAGATTGTTAAGGAAAATCGGGCTGGCATTTCACCAGCCCGATAATTTTTACCCTGCCTTCAGCGTCACCAGCCCGTTCAGTACCTGATCCAAGCCGCCAAACACAGAAATGCGGTCAATGCGTTCAGCCACACGTTCCAGCGTTTCCAGTTCCTTTAGCCGCAGGGCGACGGGGTTGTCTTCCATCACCTTAGCGGTATTGAGGAGCGAGCGCGTGGCGGCGGTTTCTTCGCGGCGGCGGATAACGTTGGCTTCTGCCGATTTCTCCGCTTCGACTACGCGGGCGAGAATATTCTTCATTTCACCCGGCAGCACGATGTCACGCACACCTAGACTAGCCACCTCAATACCAAAACCAGCGAGTTTGGACTGGATATGCGCCGAAACCATCTCGTCGATGTCCTGCTTATTTTCCAGAATAGCGTCGATAGTGCGGGTTCCCACAGCGGCACGCAAACCGAACTGCAACTCGCGGTACACATAATCGGCAGGTTTGCCCACCTTGGCGAATGCGGTTTCAACGTCGCTAAAACGCCAGCTTGCGACAAGGTTCAGCCGCAGGCCAACATGGTCCTTCGTCAAGATTTCTTGCCCGCTCACTTCCATAACCTGCAAGCGCGTATCCACCAACTCCACCTGAATATCACGGTTGAAACGCCAAAACGCCTTCATCCCCGGCGGGAGCAGCGCGGTAACGTGGCCGTTCTCGCGCAGTACGCCAACGTGGTAGGACGGCACCGCAGCAACCAAGATGCCATCTAGCCCAGCGACCGCCCTACTTTTCAAGTTAGCGGCATTGAGCCGGATAGTGATAGCCATTGGCAGTTCTGCACTGGCATTCAGGTCAAAACGCTCCAAACGGTGCTGTTTTAAGCCTTTCCAGATAAAACGCCGCGCCCCCGGCGGTAGCACCTCGACTAGCACATCGTTTTCAAAACGCAAACCGGCTTCGCTGTCGGTCAGCG
Source organism: Azoarcus sp. (assembly GCA_031257305.1). GTDB lineage: Bacteria > Pseudomonadota > Gammaproteobacteria > Burkholderiales > Rhodocyclaceae > WRNU01. Next base: position 5,505 of record JAIRPB010000163.1, on the reverse strand, counting down.
TCATAGTAATAAAGTGCTCTTCCGCCTCGGCGGGACGGTTTTGCAAAAGATAGTCGACTACAGCATCGGCGGGCATCACCGTGTCCTGTGCAAAGGTACTTACCTTCACCTCGCCGTCAAACGGCCAGAAGCGATAGCGCCCCGGATTCAAGATTTGGCGGAAGTCACCATCCCGCGTCAGGATGCCTTTTTCATTCACGCGCACTACAAATTTTCCCAGCATTTTCATTCTCCTTGCAAAATTGCCGGCGGTCGCCGGCCCAGCGGGCTACCCATTCGGCACATGCGGGGCAGTGGGCAGGGCGGACAACGGTTCAGCCCGCGTTCCCAGCCGTACTGCTGCCGGGGACGAAAACTTTGCCGGTGCCTCGCGCCGCGAACCGTGCCGCAAGTGCGGGCCGGGCGTCAGGCCGGGCCGGCGGCTTCTGGCTTTCGCCATCCGCAGCCGACGGGTACTACATGACAAAAAGCCGTATCAGGGCTTGGTGTTTTGGAGCGGGAATCGAACCCGCAACCAGTCGGTTATCAATCGACTGCTCTACCCATGAGCTATCCAAAATGTGAACATGCTTATCACAACAGCGGCATACGCGAATGCGACGGCATCATGCTGGCCTTCGCGCACCGGCGGGGTTCAGAACCCCGGCCTGTAAGCAACGTTGGAAATGACACGCTCGGTTTATCCAACGCAAAGGACGTGCCAATTTTCAAGAATATTTATAACTTATTGAAAATAAACAGTTATGATTAAAATCACTCTATTAAAAAATATTTTTAGTATTAAAATTATTATAATTTTCGATATAATGTTATTTTTTTATATAACCTTAGAAAGCCCTGAACAACCCAATACTCGTCATTGCGAGCCGTAGGCGAAGCAATCCACATACTATTCACGACAGCCTCTTTGGATTGCCACGGCGCTGCGCGCCTCGCGATGACAGATTAAGAGTTAATCAGAGGTTCTTAACATCGGTATCGAACCATGAAAAAAACAGTTGTCTTTGGTTTTCTCGGCACAAAGCTGGATGCCATTGCAGGCTTTGGCGCAAAACCCAAACGTTGGCAAAAGTGGCGTCCCACTGTGGGGCTATGCCAGCAACCTAACATCCCCGTGCACCGCCTTGAACTGCTGCACGACCCACGCGACACCCGGCTTGCCGAAATCATTGCCGCAGACATTGCCGAAGTCTCGCCCACAACAGAAGTGCGCCGGGTAGAACTTGCACTTGCCGACCCGTGGGATTTTGAGGAGGTCTATATGCGGCTGCACAATTTTGTGAGCCGTTACAACTTCGACGTGGAAAACGAGGATTACCTTGTGCACATCACTACCGGGACACACGTCGCTCAAATCTGCTGGTTTCTGCTTGTTGAGGCGCATAACGTACCTGGACGTTTGCTGCAAACCTCAATGCGTCCTCCGCACAGCGTTGAGAAAACGGGAGGAAATCCGGCAGGGCATGTCGAAATCATTGACCTAGACCTTTCCCGCTATAACCAAATTGCGGCCCGTTTCCAGCGCGAAGAAACCGACACCGTCAGCCGCCTGAAATCCGGCATTGCCACCCGCAACGTGGCATTCAACGCCATGATTGAACAAATTGAGCGCGTCGCCAGACGTTCCCGTGCCCCAATCCTGCTTACAGGACCCACTGGCGCAGGCAAGTCTTTTCTGGCACGGCGCATCTTTGAATTAAAGCAGGAACGCCAGCGTCTCAGAGGCCGTTTCGTTGAAGTCAACTGCGCCACGCTACGCGGCGATTCGGCCATGTCGGCACTGTTTGGCCACGTCAAGGGCGCTTTTACCAGTGCCCAAAATACCCGCTCCGGGCTTTTGCGCACAGCCGACGGCGGCGTACTGTTTCTCGACGAAATCGGCGAACTCGGAAAAGACGAGCAAGCCATGCTGCTTAAAGCAATAGAAGACAAACGTTTCCTGCCTTTTGGCAGTGATGATGAAACCACCAGCGATTTTCAGTTGATTGTCGGCACACACCGCGACCTTCGCGCCCTTGTTGCAAGCGGCCATTTTCGGGAAGACCTCCACGCCCGTATCAACCTGTGGACATTCGCGCTGCCCGCGCTCGCCAAACGGACGGAAGACATCGAACCCAACCTTGATTACGAACTTGCACGCCACGCCGAACGCACGGGCGTACAGGTACGCTTCAACGTCGAAGCCCGGCGTCGCTATCTTGATTTTGCCTGTTCAGCCGAGGCGCTGTGGCCCGGCAACTTCCGTGAACTCAATTCCAGCGTCACGCGGCTGGCCACGCTGGCAAATGGCGGACGCATCAACGGTGCCGATGTGGATGAAGAAATTACTAAATTACGTTCTGCTTGGAACAGGCCAGCACAAACAATTGATAACAACCTCGTGCAAGCCGCGCTTGGCATAGAAGCGGCAGAAGCCCTTGATTTATTCGACCGCTGCCAATTACAAGCAGTCCTGCAAATCTGCCGCCAGTCCCCAAACCTCTCCGCCGCTGGCCGCACATTGTTCGCGCAATCCCGGCAACAAAAAAAACAGCCCAACGACGCGGACCGACTACGAAAGTATTTAATGCGGTTTGGATTGGAATGGGAAGAGCTTCCTTAACCGCGAATAAACGCGAATGAACGCTAATTTGTTAAGGATTATTCGCGTTCATTCGCGGTTTTGATGATGTTACTTACCCCTTCACGCACACCACTTGCCGCAAGGTATGCGCAACTTCTACGAGCGTTTCCTGTGCCTGCATCACCGCGTCGATGTCTTTATAGGCCATTGGGATTTCGTCGATGACATTAGCGTCTTTACGGCATTCCACGTGCGCCGTGGCGCGCTCTTGGTCTTTTATCGTAAAGCGCCGCTTGGCTTCGGTACGGCTCATCAAGCGCCCTGCGCCGTGGCTACATGAACAAAACGCTTCCTCGTTGCCCAATCCGCGCACGATGTAGCTTTTAGCGCCCATCGAGCCGGGAATGATGCCGGCCTCGCCTTTGCGTGCGGAAATGGCGCCTTTTCGCGTCACTAGCACTTCCTCGCCAAAATGAGTTTCGCGCTGCACATAGTTGTGATGGCAATTCACAACCTCCTCGTCGGCTTGGTACGGCTTATCAACCACCGAAAGCACGGCTTCTACCAGATTCGCCATCATCACTTCGCGGTTTTTGCGGGCAAATTCCTGCGCCCAATGGACGGCCTGAAGGTAATCGTCAAAGTGCTCGCTGCCCTCTGGGAAGTAAGCAAGGTCGCGGTTAGGCAGGGAAACGAAATACTTTTTCATCTCTTTCTGCGCCATGTCGATAAACAGGCGCCCAATCGCGTTCCCAACCCCGCGTGAGCCAGAATGCAGCATGAACCAAACGCGGTTTTCTTCGTCAAGGCAAACCTCAATGAAGTGATTACCCGTGCCCAGCGTACCCAAGTGGTTGCGGTTATTGGTTTTTTTGAGCACGGGGTATTTCGCGGCAATCCGCTCGAATTCAGGCTCAAGCGTTGCCCACACTTGCTCAACAAGCGTAGGCGGCTCACCCCAAGCGCCGGGGTCGCGTCCCCTATGCTTTGGCGCGGACCCATGCGGCACAGAACGTTCGATTGCCGCCCTAAGCACATGCAAATCCTGCGGCAAGTCGTCAGAAGTTAGCGTCGTCCGCACGGCCATCATGCCGCAACCAATATCCACGCCAACGGCCGCCGGGATAATCGCCCCTTTGGTCGGGATAACGCTTCCGATGGTTGACCCCTTTCCCATATGCACATCTGGCATCACCGCTAGATGCTTAAAAATAAACGGCATTTTCACAATGTCCAGCAGTTGCTGGCGTGCGCCAAGCTCTACAGGGACGCCTCGCGTCCACATTCTGATGGGGGTACGTTCCGTACCAATAACGTCGTGGTCGATAGGTTGGCTCATTATTTTTCCTCGTAATAAGATTGCGGGAAAATACAGCAAAGGGCACACCAGCGGGTAGACACTTTCCGCTCAATTCGCACTGCCCTAACGGGCAGTGTTCCAAACCGGAGACAGTTTTCGATGAATAAAACAATTTTCATTACCGGCGCAACATCCGGTTTCGGGCGAGCCGCTGCCCGCCGTTTTGCTTCTGCGGGCTGGACTCTGGCGCTTGCCGGACGGCGTACCGAACGCTTGCAAGCCTTGCAAGAAGAACTCGCCCCGCAAACGGAGGTCCACATCGCCACGCTTGATGTGCGAGATGCCGGGGCGGTTAAAGCTGTAGTCGATGCCCTACCTAAAGCGTTTAGCGCCCTCCGCGCACTCATCAATAACGCCGGTCTGGCCCTAGCGCCCCGCCCCGCACAGAATGTGGCACTGGCAGATTGGCACACGATGATTGACACCAACATCACGGGGTTAATTAACGTGACGCATGCTCTGCTTCCCGCGCTGCTGGCTACGGGGCGCGGGGCCAGCATCATCAATATTGGCTCGGTTGCTGGCCAATGGCCGTATCCCGGCAGCCATGTTTATGGCGCAACCAAAGCGTTCGTTAAACAATTTAGCTACAACCTGCGCTGCGATTTGCTAGGAACCGGCGTGCGAGTCACCGACATCGCCCCCGGCATGTCCGAAACTGAATTCACGCTTGTGCGCACCCAAGGCGACCAAGCCGCGTCAGACAGGTTGTATCGCGGAACCGAGCCGCTCACGGCGGAGGACATCGCGGAGCAGATTTTCTACGTCGCCAATTTGCCCGACCACGTAAATATCAACCGGCTGGAAGTCGTGCCCACAAGACAAGCGTGGTCGGCTTATGCGGTAGACCGGGATTAGACGGCTTCTATAAAAAACGGCCAGAGCGTTTTACCCCTCTGGCCGGATGGCTTCTATAAAACCAACGCTTAGAGCTTAAAGTGGTCGACAGTCAGTTTCAGCTTGTCGGCACGGCCCGCCAGAATCTGCGCTGAAGCCGCCACCTGGCGCACGGCGACGGTGTTGTCCTCGCTCATGTTGGCGATGCGCTCCACGTTCTTGGCAATCTCGGTACTGGCCGTCGACTGCTCGGAGAGCGCCAGAGAGATTTCGGAAATGGCATTGACCACCGACCCAGAGGCTTCGTTAATCTGCCCGATGGTGATGCCCGCACGTTCGGACAAATCAACCGTAGTTTTCACGCCTTCGCTTTGCTGGCGCATGGTCTTGACGGCGTTTTCGGTTCCGGCACTGATGAGGCTCACGATGCGGGCAATGTCCTCGGTTGAGGCGGATGTGCGCTCGGCGAGCTTGCGGACTTCGTCAGCCACGACGGCGAACCCGCGCCCCTGTTCCCCTGCCCGGGCGGCCTCAATCGCGGCGTTGAGGGCCAGCAGGTTGGTCTGGTCAGCCACTTCTTTGATGATGTTGACCACCGAGGCGATTTCACGCGACTGCTCGCCCAAGTCCTCCACGCTTTTCGCGGCCCCGCCAATGTCAGTGGCCACGCGGTTGATGTCCGTCACCACGGAGCGGATGGTCTCTGAACCTTCGCGGGCCGACTCGCCGGATTTTTGCGCCATTT
>JAIRPB010000014.1 GCA_031257305.1 Azoarcus sp. | reverse complement strand
AGGCGTTCATGCCGACTTCGGCACAAAAGGCGTCGAACATTTTTTTGAGGTCGGCGTCCATGCGGACGCTAAGGGTGCTTTGTGACATGACGTTGTATGAATCGCGTGTTGATAACGTTTGACATTGTACTTGCGGTAAGTGGGGTGTCAAGCAGACGGATTTCACGGGGCGTTGCGGGACGGCGAGGCTGCGGTGTGCGGGAGCGCCGCTCCCGCTTTTGCGGACGTTGCGTCCTGTTACACCGCAAAGATTTGTTTTATCCGCAACGTTTCGCCGCGCTCTACAAGGCCAATCAGACGGTCGATATGGGGATGCTTGCCGGGATGCAGGCGCGCTTCTTCGCTATGTTCGCCGTAGAGTTCTAGCCCTTTTCTTGCGGCCTCTGGCGTGAGGGCGCCGTAAATCTGGGCAAGATGGTTATAGACGGCAAGCGACCCCGTTTGCCCGGTTTTGTTTTCGACGATGCCTACTACCCCGCCATCTGCCGACAGTAAATTTATCGCGGCTAAATGCGAGGTTTTGGGCAGGGTTTTAAGCGTTTCAGCAAAACTCATCGTGCGCGCTCAAATCCGTTTTGCCAGTTCTGCTGCCTTACCTATGTAATTGGACGGCGTCATTGCTTTTAGGCGGTCACGGCTCTCGGTTGGGATGTCGAGCATCGCAATAAACGTGCGCAACGCTTCGCGGGTAATCCCTTTGCCGCGAGTCAGTTCTTTGAGTTGTTCGTAAGGATTGGCAATGCCAAAACGGCGCATCACGGTTTGGATGGGTTCGGCAAGCACTTCCCAAGATGTTTCAAGGTCTGCCGCGAGCCGTAACGGGTTTGCTTCGAGCTTGCCTAGCCCGCGCAGCAAACTGGTGACGCCCAACAACGTATGGCCAAAACCCACGCCCATATTGCGTAGTACGGTGGAATCTGTGAGGTCGCGCTGCATTCTGGAAATCGGCAGTTTTTCGCTGAAATGGCGGAGCACCGCGTTGGCTATCCCAAAATTGCCTTCTGCGTTCTCAAAATCAATGGGGTTTACCTTGTGCGGCATCGTGGAAGAGCCGACTTCGCCCTCTTTGGTTTTTTGCTTGAAATAGCCCAATGAGATGTACATCCAGAAATCGCGGCAGGCGTCGATAAGAATGGTGTTGGCGCGGGCCATTGCGTCGAATAGTTCCGCCATTGTGTCGTGCGGCTCAATTTGGGTGGTCCAAGGATTGAACTCCAGCCCGAACGATTCAATAAAACGGCGGTTAAAGGTTTCCCAGTCAAAATCCGGCCAAGCGGCAACATGCGCGTTGTAGTTGCCCACCGCGCCGTTGAATTTAGCCGTAATGCTGACCTTGGCGATGTTGTCACGGGCGCGGATAAGCCGTGCGGCGATGTTCGCCACTTCTTTGCCCAGCGTGGTTGGGCTGGCGGCCTGCCCGTGGGTGCGGGAGAGCATCGGAAGGCTGGCATGCCGGTGCGCTAGTTCGCGTAGCCGTTCGATGAGGTCATTGAGCGCGGGCAGCAGCACTTCATCGCGTCCCGCCCGGAGCATGAGCGCATGCGACGTATTATTGATGTCCTCTGAAGTGCACGCGAAGTGGATGAATTCAGAAACCTTCATCGCTTCCGCGTTGTGGCCCAAACGGTTTTTGAGCCAGTATTCCGTAGCCTTCACATCGTGGTTCGTGGTGGACTCAATTTCTTTGACGCCCGCGCTATCCCCTTCATCAAAACGCGAAACTACCGTATCCAGTTCAGCCAGCGTCGCAGGGGAGAACGGCACGATTTCAGACAACGTCGGTTCTGCCGCCAGCGCCTTTAGCCAAGCCACTTCCACCCGCACCCGGTTATAAATAAGGCCATGTTCGGAAAAGTGGCCGCGCAAACTATCTAATTTGTCGCAATAACGGCCATCAAGCGGGGAAATGGCAAGCAGCGTTGGGACTGGCATAGCGGTCTCGTGAAGAAGAGAAGCAGGCATTTTAGCGTTTCGCCCCTCTCTCGTCCCAACGGACTTTACGGATACCGGGCACGCTACCCATGTGTGTGTCTGTTCCATAAGCGGAAAGCCCATTTCTTGCGTTGACATTTTCATTTTGAACGGCGTGGCCTTATGGGGTGTGCGCCGCCGCCCGTTTCTTTTGAACTGAATTGTTATCCGCGTTATTCCCAGCATCCGTACCAGAAAGCCCCTTTTATATGGTTTTTCGGTTAGGCTGTAACCGGAAAATTCCTAACCCGATTATCAGATTCCCTCACCTTTTGCCGTTTGGAATGGCGGTTCAGAATGATGCGGAATTTGCTTAGGGCTTTCGGGTAAATCGGTATTTTTCCACGCTTTTGCAGTTGCTTTATCGCGCAAAATGGCGTGCCGATATGAAATCCGCACACTGTGTGTGGTTGTTATGGCGGCAATTCAAGCAGTTTGGTTTTTACTGGGAGGATTGATGATGAAAAAACTAGCGGTCAGGGCAACGGTCACGTTGCTGGCGGCGACGTTTAGTATGGGTTCCGTGTGGGCTGCGGAGACTTTGCAAGATGTGTTGAAACGGCGTCAGTTAAGCCAGCAGGACCTGCTGGCGGCAGCAAAAACATATACGCCGTCCGGTAAACGCGATGAGTTTGTGGCTTTCAGTTCCGGCGGGCAGTCGGGGCAAGTCATCGTATATGGCATCCCCTCAATGCGTATCTTGAAATACCTTGCCGTTTTTACGCCTGAACCTTGGCAGGGCTACGGGTATGACGAGGAATCAAAAGCCGTCCTTAAAGGCGGGCAAATCGACGGCAAGGACATCACTTGGGGGGATTCGCACCACCCGGCGATTTCCGAGACGCAGGGCAAATATGACGGGCAGTTCCTTTTCATCAACGATAAGGCAAACCCGCGTATCGCTGTGATTGACTTGCGGGACTTTGAAACCAAGCAGATTGTGGCAAACCCGGTTTTCAAATCGGAACACGGCGGCGCGTTTGTGACGCCTGATACCGATTATGTATTCGAGGCGGCGCAATATGCGGCTCCGTTAGAGAGCCGCAAGTTTTATCCGCTGGAAGAGTTCAATGAAAAATACCGTGGCGGGATGACTTACTGGAAGTTCGACCGCAAGGCGGGGCGCATCGTCCCAGAGAAGTCTTTTTCGGTAGAACTGCCTCCGTACTCGCAGGATATTTCTGACGCGGGCAAGGGGCCTTCAGATGGCTGGTCTTTCACGAATTCCTTCTGCTCTGAACGTTATGTAGGCGGTATTGAGCGGGGACGCCCGCCGTTTGAGGCAGGTTGCTCGGCTAAAGATACGGACTATCTGCACGTGGTTAACTGGAAGAAGGCGGCCGAACTCGTTGCGCAAGGCAAGGCGAAGAAGATAAACGGCCATGACGTGCTGATGATGGATACGGCGGTGAAGGAAGGCGTCCTTTTCCTGATTCCCGAACCCAAGTCGCCGCACGGCGTGGATGTGACGCCGGATGGCAAGTACATCATCGTTTCGGGCAAGCTGGATACGCACGTTTCTGTCTATTCGTTCGAGAAAATCCAGGCGCTAATCAAGGCCGGGAAATTCGAGTCGAAAGACCCCTACGGCATTCCGGTTATCGGCATGAAAGAAGCTCTGCACACGCAGGTACAGCTTGGATTGGGTCCCCTGCATACGCAGTACGACACAAAACAATGCGTTGCCTACACTTCGCTGTATGTGGATTCCCAAGTCGCTAAATGGGATTACTGCGCCGGGAAGGTCATCGACAAACTTGCCGTGCACTACAACATCGGCCACTTAATGACGATGGAAGGCGACTCGGTTGACCCGAAAGGCCGTTACCTCGTGGCGCTGAATAAGCTCTCGATTGACCGCTTTAACCCGGTCGGCCCGCTGCATCCGCAGAACCACCAGCTCATCGACATCAGCAATGACAAGATGCAGTTAATCTATGACATGCCGTTGCCAATGGGTGAGCCGCACTATGCGGTAGCGATTGAAGCCGCCAAGCTCAAACCCGGCGTGCGTTACAAAGTAGGCACCAACAGCCGTACTGACGCGGAACATCCGGGACGCGCCCGTGCGGGTGAAGAGCGCATCGAACGTAACGGCAACAAGGTAACGGTGTACGGCACGTTAATCCGCTCGCACATCACGCCTGAAATCATCGAAGTGGAGCTGGGCGACGAGGTGACGATTAACCTCACCAACCTCGAACGCGCCCAAGACGAAACCCACGGCTTTACTGTTTCTACCTACAACCTGCATGCGTCGGTGGAACCCGGTAAAACGGCTTCGGTGAAATTCAAGGCTGACAAGGAAGGCGTATATCCGTACTACTGCACGGAATTCTGCTCCGCGTTGCACCTTGAGATGCAAGGTTATCTGCTCGTCAAGCCGAAGGGCTGGAAGGCTACGAAGAAGGAAATCGCCAAGGGGTCGTATACCGAGGCGGATTACCAAGCCACGCTGAAGAAGATTGTCGATACACAGGCGGTGATTGATTCCGTGGTGGGCTTCATTACCAGCACCAACTTCAAAGACTTCCCGGATGTCGTGGCGATGGTTGATGACGCCACCGACCAGCTCGGCAAGATTCCCGACTTCAAGGCCAAGCATGAAGCCGCCGCCGCGAAGAAAGATTGGGAACAGGCCAACCTGTGGGCTGAACAAGTGTTCCAGTATCAGGTTAAAGCCGCTGACATCGGTCTGCGTGCCAAGACCTACCTAGAACAAAACGGGGCCAAGAAGGTGAAGTGACCCCTCTCTAGTTTCCTCCTGCCGTCGCGGGTTGCCAGGTTGCTTCTGGTTGCCCGCGGGGGCGGCAGGAACTAACCCGGTCCTGAACGCTGTTTGATGTTTTCCCGACACGGCTTCTACAGAAATCATGAAACAAGTTATTTTGTTTGCCGCACTGACGCTTGCGTTTCCCGCCGCCGTTGCCGCGCCCGATGAGGAAGGGGAGGCGCTGTTCAAACAGAAAACCTGTATTTCCTGTCATGGTCCTAATGGAAAAAAACCCCGGTTGCCCGGCTATCCCAAAATTGGGGGGCAAATCGCGGCTTATACGGAAAAACAGATTAAAGAGATAAAAAACGGCATACGCACCAATGGGCAGACTGCGGCGATGAGAGGCGTTACGCACTTGGTGAATGATGACGAAATTAGACTAATTTCCATTTGGCTTGAAAGCCAAAAATGAAAGGAGGCTTCAAATGTCAAAACTATCCATCCTAGTTGCATTGTCTGGCATCACCGCCATCACAGCCATTGGAACGGCCAGCGTGGTGTTTGCGGGGCCTCCGGCCCCTAAAGCGGCGGGCATTGAAGCCCAAGGCTACACATGGAATGCCCAAGAAGGCGAAAAGGCTGAGGCGCTCAAGCTCAAAGGTGACAAAAAAAGGGGGGAAGAGGCTTACGAAGTATGCGGTGCCTGTCACCTGCCTTCTGCCGCAGGGCGTCCTGACGGCACTTTCCCGCAGCTTGCAGGACAGCATACGACGGTACTTATTAAGCAAATGGCAGACATCCGGGCAGGACTGCGTGATAACCCGACGATGTACCCCTTTGCCGTAACGCTGGTCGACCCGCAAGAACTGGCCGACGTGTCCGCTTACATTGAAAGCCTGTGCATTCCCGTAGACCACGGCCAATACGAAGGGGCTGATGC
>JAIRPB010000103.1 GCA_031257305.1 Azoarcus sp. | reverse complement strand
TGCGAGAGCACGGCCGCTTGATAGCCGCAGCCCGTGCCGATTTCGAGTGTGCGCCCCAGTTCGCGCCCTTCGCAAAGGATTTCTATCATGCGCGCCACAATATAGGGCTGTGAAATCGTTTGCTGGGAGCCAATGGGCAAAGCACTGTCGTCGTAAGCCCTAAAGGCGAGTCCTACTTCCACAAACTGGTGGCGGGGAATCGAGGCCATTGCCGCGAGGACTTTTTCATTGCGGATACCCTGCTCACGCAAACGCTCAACCATCCGTGCCCTAGCGCGAACAGCATTGGGGGTACGCGGAGTCATCAATTGGGGCATGTTCACTGTGCCAACCAATCGGTCACGGTATCCGTTTGCGCGGTGTGGGTTAAATCCACCTGAAGCGGCGTTACCGAGACCATGCCGTTTGCCACAGCGTGAAAATCCGTCCCTTCGCCCGCATCAGCCACACGGCCGGCCGCCCCCACCCAGTAAACGGTATCGCCCCTCGGCGTGGTACCGCGCACAACAGGTTCAGCCTTGTGACGCCTGCCCAAGCGAGTGACGCACGGCGGCCCCAGTTGCTCATAAGGCAAATCCGGCACATTCACGTTGAGCAGAACTGGCTCACGGAATGGCTGGCGCATAAACCGGCGAACGAAATCAAGCGCAACTTGCGACGCCGCCGAAAAATCGCTTGCGTCACGGCTGATGAGCGAAACCGCAAACGAGGGAATACCTAACAGATAGCCTTCGGTAGCGGCGGCAACCGTGCCGGAATAAATGGTGTCATCGCCCATATTGGCGCCGTGGTTGATGCCGGAAATCACCATGTCGGGCAGCACATCAAACATTCCCGTAACGGCGAGGTGTACGCAATCGCTCGGCGTGCCATCGACGTAATAAAAACCGTTGCCCGCGCGCCGCAGAGTGAGCGGGCGGTCGAGCGTTAGGGAATTGCTTGCCCCGCTACGGTCTCTTTCCGGCGCAACGACCGTAACCTCAGCCATATCGGAGAGTGCCGCCGCCAGCGCCGCGATTCCCGGAGCAAAATACCCGTCATCGTTACTAACCAGAATACGCATTTTGATTTTATCCGTACAAAAATTCTGTCCCGGCAGACTGTTGATGTTAACACAACGTGGGCGTTACGACGCCGCCCATCTCCCGGCTATGTATTTAGGATAAAACCAGAAGCCCGGCATCCGCCAAAATGCCTGTTCACGGATTCTTGTTTTTTTTGTAGATAGGCTCAAATTCCGCATCCATCACAGAGGTGCTGCCCTTCGCTCTGCTGGGCCGAGGCTGTGTTTCCGGTTGAACCGAGTGGATAGGGCGTGACGGTTGTTCTGATTTTGTATCCGTGTTAAGGATTTTTGCCTCAAGCCTTGGACGGGTCGCAACCGCCCGCAACCACAAGTCACGAGAAGCGGCGGCCGCTTGGTTCCACATAAAACCGGCACCGCCTTTGGGTTTTTCTTCGCTAGCATTAAGCACACACCCAGCAATGACCACGCCAACATCCTTGAGCCTGGCACAAAGGTCACTCACGGTCCGCACCCGTGACTGGTCCTGCCGGGTTACGAGCAGTGCCCCGCCCGCACGCGCAGCAATAGACACGCATTCCGCATATTTCACAGCAGGGGGCGTATCAATGATGATGACATCAAAACTATTGGCCAGTTGCGCAAACATCCGGTCCAGCAAGGGCCGGGTTAGCAATTCTTGTGGGTTTGGCGGCACAGGTCCCGAAGGCAGGACGGAGAGGTCAAGCAGGGACGGTATCCTAAATACAACATTGCCGGTTGTGCGCCCTCCCAGAATAGATGACAGCCCGTTTCTGTTTTTGATACCGAACATACGGTGCAGGGACGGGCTGCGGAGGTCTGTATCAATCAGCAGGGTACGGGCGCCTAGCTGGGAAAAAACGACGGCCAAATTGGCGGAGAGCCAAGAGCGCCCTTCTCCAGATTCGGGGCTAACAATAGCAAGAGTCCTGCGGCCTACGCCAAACCAGCGCATCATCAGTTGGCTACGGATTGCACGCAACGCTTCGACCTGGGGAGAAAATGGGCTGTAAGCCGCCACAACGGATTCCAGAACCTTGCTTTCCCCGCGTTGCAGGTACGGATACCGGAACTGGTGGGATAGGGCAAACTGGATGTCGGCTTCCGTAATAAGCCCAAGCGCGATGGCCGCATCACCAAACCGCAGTTTGTGTTTTTTTTGTTCTTTGTAAATACGCTCTGCGTCGTCAGGAGAAATCCGCCCGACTGACACTAATATCTGGCCTATCGACTGGTCAGAAAGGTCGGAAAAATGCGCAGTAGAGGCTTCGTCTATCATAATCACTTAGGCAGCGGCCGGATGGGGGCGCAACCGGACGCCTATCCCCAACAAACGTCTTTTTTTCGCTTTCATCCCAGGAATGATTCCTAGGAACGGAACATCTTCAATGCACTGCATGAGGTCGTCGCCCCCGCGCACACGCTGGTCGAGCAGTTCAAGCAGTAACGCGACACCAATGCCCAACATGACCCCTAAAAATACGGCAAGTACGATGTTGAGCACGATTTTCGGGCTTGAAGGGTCTGCCGGCGGCGTGGCAGGCGTGAGCACAGAAATGTTGGTCTGCTGTGCTTTCCGGCTCTCGAGAGTCGTCATCATCGTGCGTTGGTATACAAGGTCGTAGGCTTTCTGGGCACTTTCGATATTGCTTTGGAGGACAGAAATTTTATTCTGGTGTTCCCTAAGTTCCAGCACTTTGGCCCGCTGTTTTTCAATGGCATCAGTGAGTTCTTTAATGAGTACGTCATCACTACGGGAAGAAGTCCCTAAAGAGTCTTTTACTTTCTTGGATTCCTCATCACGCCGAATGCGTATTTCACGGATTTTATCGTTAATCTCGCGCACTTGCGGGTGGTTCTCCCCAAGCCGCCCAAGCAACTGGCTACGTTCTGCCGAAAGCCGGTTCAGATCTGAAGTAAGGGTGGACACGACTGGATTAGATATGACATCAGCCATCGTATTGATGTCTTCGCCCTCTCCCCGGCGCGACCGGCTACCCGCAAGTTTCGCCTCTGCCGCCGTCAGCTGGGAGTTCAGTTCAAGTAGGCGGTTCGCTTCTAAGTCTAAACGCCCAGCCACCGACACGATGCCGTGCTTCTGTTCATAGTCGGACAGCATGGTTTTTGCAGTATCTAGCGCCGCTTTTTCGGTTTTTGTCTGCTCACGGAACCACCGCGCATTCTCCCCCGCCGCCGCAGTATTGAGGCTCAGGTTAATGTCCATGTACGCCGACGCAAACATATTTGCTATATCGGCGGCCGATCTCGCATCACCCACCGTATAACTAATATTGATGACACTGCTTTCCCGCGAGGTCGAAGGGCGCACGTCAAGCTGTTTCTGGAGTAGCCGGGCTAGCCAAAGCCGAAACTCAATTTTCTGCTCGTCTTTGCTTTTTGGCCTTTCTTTTTCCTGCTTCGTCTCTCTGTACCACTCCTTCCAAATATCGGAGACGTTTTCGTTCTCCATATACGGGTTGCGTTCGATAAACAGTTCAACCACGCGCCCGGCGACACGCGCGGACTCGATGATGTCAATTTGGGTCGGGAGGTAGCCGGAACCAGACGCCATCTGCATCTGCCCTAGGACGGGGTCAACCGGCCTTTCAACGACCAATGAAACCGTTGCGGTATATTTGTAGGGTAGCCATGCGCTGATGAGCGCAACAAGAAGCACTACGCAAACAGGAATGCCATAGACAATCCATCTACGCGCCCGTAATATAAGAAGAAACTGCTTAAATGTCATATTTAGCGGCTAAAACAGGCTTTCCCTGATATAAATCACATCGTCGGCTTTTAGAAGGTCATCCAAACCCGCTTCAATAACTTTAAGTGAGCCGTCGCTCTGGCGACGATGGACGCGCAAGCCACGTGTCGTGCCACGCCCCGTCGTACCGCCGCCCAATGCTAACCCTTGCATCACGCTCATGTTGCGCTCAAGCCGAAAACCGCCTGGGCGGTTAACTTCCCCATAGATATAGAACATCGGCGCACGGTGCACATAGATGATGTCGCCCCCGGTCATCACGATGTCGTTTGCCATGTCCCCGCTGATAAACAGGGAAGGCAGGTCAATCTCGCGGCGTACTTGCCTGCCGTTGCGCGACCCAATAAAGATAACGACATCCGCCCCGCCCCCAGAAATACCGCCAGCCGTGGCAATCATGTCGGTTAAACGCATATTGGCCGTTTCTAGCGGAAAACGCCCCGGACGGTTGACTTGCCCCAGCACGGACACTTGATTGCCGCGAATCTGTATTGGCAATACATTAACTTGCGGCTGGCGCACAAACCCGCCATCGCGCAAACGGGCGGCTATCTCTTTTTCGGCAGCGGACGTACTTTTGCCGCCTAGGGAAATTGAACCTAATAACGGGAAGGTGAGGGTACCGTTCTCGGACACCCGAGCCTCGGTGGTAAGGTCGGGGTTCTGGAATACCGTGATGCGGATAATGTCCCCCGGTCCAAGAACGTATTCACGCTCATCCGCTGCTTGGGCGGCTACCCCGGAAAAACCTAGGGCGCACAAAACCAACATCCGCAGGAAATAAGGAAATTTGGAAATCATATGTCGTACCAACCTATAAAACGTGCCATACAAAGCAAACCACGTTCTGAAATACCACCGGGAGCCGCTATTCAGTGACAGGGCTCCCGGCATGTATTCTCTTTCGTCTTTACTTGAACTTTATATCCCCTCTATCAGC
>JAIRPB010000007.1 GCA_031257305.1 Azoarcus sp. | reverse complement strand
TGTAATCACTTGATTGATAGCTTGAACGTGCGCCTGCGACGGGCTGCGCACTTTCTGTGTTCGGGTTGCGGGGGGTTGAGGCTACACCAGAGGCGGGGGTATGGCAAACGGTAGCCGGTTTGCCCGTCCGCCGGGTTTTACCGCCGCCAGAATGCTGGCGTAAATATGACAAGCAGGGTAAAAATTTCTAACCGCCCCAAAATCATGGTGAAAGCGAGGACGGCGGTTTGGAAGTCGTTTAACCAGTGGAAGGTGTTTGACGGCCCCAAAGCGCCTAAACCGGGACCTGTATTGTTGAGGCAGGTCATGACTGCCGAGAAGGCGGTTACGAATTCCAACCCGCTGGCCGTGAGTAGCAGGGTGAGTATGGCGATGCTTACCATGTACATAAAACAGAATCCCAGCACGGCATGCAGCACGCCCTCGCCCACAGGCTGGCCGGATAGCCGCACGGGGCGGACGGCGTTGGGATGCAGGGCACGGATGAATTCGCGTAATGCCTGTTTGTAAAGGATGATGGCGCGCATCATTTTGATGCCGCCCCCTGCCGAACCGGAACAGGCCACGAAGCTGCCGAGGAAGAGCAGCCAAAGCTGGACGAACATCGGCCATTGGGTGAAGTCGGTTGTGGTGAGCCCGAGCGATGTCGACATCGAAATGACGTGGAAAAATACTTGCCGCAGGAGGGTGAAAAATCCCGTATCCGTGCTGCTTTTCAGCAGATAGATGAACAGCAGGAGGATGCTGCCTGCGAGTACGCCAAAGAAGAAAGGGATTTCTGGGTCGCGCCGGTAGGGCGACAGGGAGCGGCGGGAAAAAGCAAGATAGTGCGTGGCAAAGTTGAGCGCCGAGGCCAGCGCGAAAACCATCACGACGATTTCGACCGCAAAGCTGTCGTACCCCGCTAACGAATTGTCACGGTTGGCAAAGCCGCCTAAGCCCATGACCGAAAAAGCCATAATCAGCGCATCCCATCCGCTTAACCCTACGAGCCAGAGCGATAGGCCGCAGCACACGGTGAGGACGATGTAAGTGAGCCATAGCCCTTTGGCCGTCTCGGCAATGCGGGGCGTGAGGCTGCTTTCTTTCATGGGCGTGGGCGTTTCGGCTTTGAAAATTTGCCGTCCGCCAATACCCAGCAGCGGCAGGATGGCGACAACCAGCACGATGATGCCCATGCCGCCAATCCAGTGCAGGAAGGTGCGCCAGAGATTGATGGAAATCGGCAGGTTATCCAGCCCGGTGAGCAGGGTTGCGCCAGTGGCGGTGAGACCCGATGCCGCCTCGAAATACGCTTCGGCGAAACTGAGATGGGGCAAAAAATTGAGTAGCGGGATGGCGCCAAAAACGGGCAGCAACAGCCAAGTGAATGCCACGAGAAAAAAGCCGTCGTGTGTCCGTAAGTCCCGGCGGTAGCGGTACGTTAGGGTAAAAATCAGTACGCCGCCAAAAAACGTGACCAGAAAGCCAAGGTCAAAAGCCCCTGAGGCGCCGTCATCGAGGGCTTGCGAAACAAAGAGCGGGAACAGCATCAGCATCCCGAAAATAGCAACGACTACGCCAAGGGCATTGAGCGGCGCGGCGTAGGCACGGAACGGGATACGCAACGTGCGCCACGGGATGCGCGGGATATGAAATGGGATGCGAAACATCACAGGAAAGTAAAACCGACTTGGAATAGTTTTTCGATTTTTTTCACAAGGTTCTTTTGCGGGCAGAACACGATGACATGGTCGCCGCTTTCAATGACGGTGTCACTGTGGGGGATGAGAACTTTGTGGCTTTCTTCTGCGCCGGGGGTTTCGCGCACGATGGCGTTGATGGTGACGCCATCGGGCAGACGTATATCGCCGATAGCCCGGCCTACCACCCGCGAGTTGCTGCGCTGCCCGTGCGCGACAATTTCAAGCGCCTCTGCCGCGCCGCGCCGCAGGCTATGCACGGCCACGACATCGCCCCGGCGCACGAGGGCAAGCAGTACGCCGATGGAAGCCTGTGCGGGGGAAATGACAATGTCGATTTGCCCGCCCATTGGCCCGCCTTCTACCAGGCCAACGTAACTGTTACGGTTGATGAGCGCCAGCGTGTGGCGTGCCCCCATGCGCTTTGCCAGCGAGGCGGACATGATGTTGTCCTCCTCGTCGTTCGTGAGCGCGATGAACAAGTCCGTCTCATCAATACCTTCGTTGTTAAGCAGGTTCTCGTCGGTGGCGTCACCGTGCAAAACCAATGTGTCGTGCAGGCGGATGGCGAGTTTTTCCGCCCGCAGCGCATCCGTTTCGATGATTTTGACGTTGTAGCCGTGCCCCAGAGAGTCCGCCAGACGCATCCCAATATTCCCGCCCCCGGCAATCATAATCCGGCGCATCGGCAGGGAAGGGCCGCGTAGCCCCTGCATGACCGCCCGAAGCTGCGGCGTTGCGGCTAAACAGAAAACCTCGTCACCAGGCAGAATGACTGTCTCGCCCGACGGCACGATGGGCAGGCCGCTGCGGTAGACCGCCGCGATGTGGACGTCGACCTCCGGCAACTGCTCGCGCAGGCCGGAAAGGGGGCGTCCCACAAGCGGGTTGCCATCGCGCGCTACCACGCTGGTGAGCTTGACAAGCCCGCCGGCAAAATCGTGGACTTGGAGCGCCTCGGGAAAGTCAATTAGCCGCCGGATGGCATCGGTAATGATTTGCTCCGGGCAGATGGAGAAGTCCACCGCAAAATTGCTGTTATCAAGCAGTTCCGGGTAATCGGCAAAATCGGCGGAACGCAGCCGTGCGATGCGGGTAGGCAGGTTGAAAAGCGTTTTGGCCACCTTGCAGGCGCATAGGTTGGTTTGGTCGGACTGTGTGACGGCAATCAAAAGGTCGGCATTTTCAGCGCCCGCCTCGCGTAGCACTGAAGGCGACGCCGCATTACCGCAGACGGTACGTACTTCAAAACGCTCACGTAATTCAGCCAAACTTACTGCGTCAGTATCGACGAGGGTAATGTCGTTGGCCTCCGAAGTCAGGCCGTCCGCAACGGATGCGCCAACCTGCCCCGCGCCCAGAATGATGATGTTCACCCGGTTATCCGCAAAAAAACAGGAACCGGGATTCTACGCGCATCCCGTGTAACGCAACATATCGAGGCGAACCCGAAACCCGGCCAATGGCTTTTATTCTTTTGGGGGACGTCTGCCGTGTAGCCCTAGTTGCTTGAGCTTGCGGTAAAGATGGGTGCGCTCTAGCCCGGTTTTTTGCGCAAGACGGGTGATGTTGCCCCGCTCAAGCCGCATGTGATGCTCGAAATACATCCGCTCGAACGTTTCACGCGCTTCACGCAAAGGCAGGTCAAATGAAACCGAACACGCTGAAGGAGAGTCGGCGGCCAACGTCATGCCGCTTTCGGGCAAGCTGATTTCTTCTTCCGAAGAGGACAAAGCAAGATTGCGGACCGTGGCAAAAAGTTCGGCGTAGCCGCCGCGCCAGTCGCGCCGCTGTAGCTGAACCAAGGTTGCCGGGGAAAAATGCCGCTGCGGGATTTCTTTGGTATCGATGAGATGCCGCAGGATGCGGGTGGCGAGTTCGGGTATGTCGTCGCGGATGTCGGCGAAGGACGGGACTTCCGTCAGCGTATGGTCAAAAAGACGGCTCACTAACCCGGTGTCCCATCCAGAGGAGAGCAGGTCTGCCCGCCCCGCGCTGCTGGCAACAAGCAGTTTGAGGTCGTGGCGTTCGAGCCGGTCAATGATGCTGGCGAGATTTCTTTGCTGTATCCGCGTCAGACGCTCTAATCCGCTCAGGTAAAGCTGCCCGCCATGAAATGCGGCAAGGCGCGTTGGGTCAAACGTGCCGTTGACGGCGCCGAGGTCAAGCCAAGGCATCCCGGGCGTTTGTATGCTCCGTGCGGCGAGTTCCGCCAAGTGGTCCGGTCCCGTTTGAAGCAGGATGATGCGCGACTGCCCAACGGCTTGCTTTAGACGGCGGAGAAGTTCGCGTAACGGGACAGATTCAGGAAAGGCCGCAAGCGTCAGCGCCGAAGGCAAGAGCATCGGCGGCGGGCGGTGTAGCCCGCGTTTGACGGCAGAGAGCAGTTTTTGCAGGGCAATGGGTTTTTCGAGATAGTCAATGGCGCCGATGCGGGTGGCTTCCACCGCCGTATCGATGGTGCCGTGGCCGGACATCATGACGACGGGCATGGTGAGCTGGCCGTTTGCGCCCCACTCTTTGAGCAGGGTGATGCCGTCGGTGTCTGGCATCCAGATGTCGAGCAAAACCATATCCGGGCAGTATTGATTGCGCACTGTCCGTGCGGCGGCGGCATCTTCAGCCAAAACAACATCATGGCCTTCGTCGCGCAATATCTCGGAGAGCAACTCCCGTATGCCGATTTCGTCGTCAACAATGAGTATTTTTGCCATCTTTTTAGTTTAACCCGTTTGTCATTTCCGTGCGCAACCGAATGCGCAACCTTGCGCCGCCACAGTCCACATTGGCAATTCTCACATCGCCTCCGTGCTCGGTGACTATCTTTTTTATCATAGCCAAACCTAAGCCAGTTCCCTTTGCTTTGGTTGTGAAATAAGGCTCAAACGCATGTGAGAGCACTTCTGGCGGGAACCCGGAACCGTTATCTTGGCATGACAGGCATACCCAAGCGCCTTCAGTTTGGGCCGAAATAGCAATTTCGCCATTATCGACTCCGGCTAACGCATCTAGTGCATTTTGCATCATATTGTGAATAATTTGCCGTATTTGCGAAGCATCGCCAAGTACGTAGGGTAAATCATCTGGCAAATGAATGGTAATTTTTACGGGCGAATTTTCATAAAGAACCAAAATTTCCCGGACGAGCTTCCCTATGTCAAGCGGTTCAAGTACCGGCGTTGGCAAGCGCGCATAGTCACGGAAAGCGTTGATAAGGTTTTTGAGGGCCTCCACTTGGTCGACAATCGTGACGGTTGCGCGCTCGAGCATCTGCTGTCCCGGTTTGTCCAGTTTCGGGGAGAGTTTCAGGGCAAGCCGTTCTGCGGAAAGCTGGATGGGCGTAAGCGGGTTTTTGATTTCATGCGCAAGGCGGCGGGCCACTTCCGCCCACGCGGCAGTGCGCTGTGCCTCAATGAGCCGGGTAATGTCGTCGAATACAACTACCCGCCCCTCGCCTGTCCCCGTCGGGAGCCGTGAGCCGTGTATGAGCAACGTCATCGGCGTACTGTCCTCGCGGGGAATTTCTACCTCGGTCTGCCAGTCGCCTTTGTGCGTTTCAAAACCCTTGACGATTGCATCACGCAAAAACATATGCCTTGGCCAGTCGGCAAGCGCAATATCCTCAAAACCGTGAAGGTCGTCCGCGAGGATGGCGAGCGCTCCTCGGTTGGCGGCTCTTAGCTTACTGTCACTGCTAAATGCAAGCACACCGGCGGAGAGGTGGGCCAGTACGCTTTCGAGATAGGCACGGGCGGCTTCGACTTCCGTCCGGCTGTTTTCAGTCTGGATACGGGCTTCCTCTAGCTGCCGGGTCATCTGGTTGAAAGAGTGGGTCAGTATTCCCAATTCGTCTCTGGCGGGCAGGGCGCGGCGCGGGCTGAAGTCGCCCCGCGCAACGGCCTGGGTGCCCTCTGCCAGAATATGCAGCGGCGCAGTCAGCCTACGGGTCAGAATCAGAGCCACCATGATGGCGGCCAGTAACGCCATCGTTAGGGTCAAAGTCAGGGTCAGCGTGTATACATGCTTTAGGCTATTCCGCCCCAAGGTTAATTGCCGATAATCGTTATAGGCTTTCTGGACAGCGTCAGCATGCTGTGTAAACGCTTCGGGAACCGGCTGAGTGAGTTGCAACAGACGGCGGGGCGTATTGGTGAGTTGGCTCCCGCCAAGAGGAACCAGTACGCTGATAACCAGCCGCTTGTCTGTGCCGCTCTCGCTCACCGTGCTGTACCCCCCGCGTTCCTGCCAGGCACGGCGTAATGTCTGCGGCGAAGGGGTATCCGGGAACAGGATGGCGGTATCCCCGTCAGACGCGCTGGCCAAGACTTGCCCGTTTAAGCCAAAAACCGTTACCCGTCCCACTCCGGCCCATTCGCGTAATTGGTTGATTTTGACAACCGAAAGATTCTCTTGGTTTTCGAGGTCAAGCGACATCGCCGTGGCTTTGTCTTTGATTTGGCCAGCCAGATAGTCAAGCGCGTTTTGGCCGAGCGCCAGCCCCCCTTCCAGAGCAGAATCAACCCTTACATCGAACCAAGACTCGATGCTACGCATAACGAACTGAAGGGAAACGGCATACACCATTATTCCCGGTATGAGCGCCGACGATGCGAACATCATGAATAGCCGGTATTTGAGCCGGGAACCGAACCGCCGATTTCGGTATTCGCGTCGCAAACGGATAAGTTGGTAGAGTACCGTTGCCGCCAGCGTTACCGTCACCATGCCGTTGACAGCAAGGAGGTAGGGATACCATCCGCTGAACAAGTCCGTATTGCCACTGGCAGATGTCAAAAGATATAGCGAGACGGCAGCCAGAATAGACGCGATGGCGACGACAACATTCTTCATTCTATCCCCGCCGCCGCATCCAGCAGAATATCCTCTTCCGCACCAGCCTGTTCTGAACCCGCATTCTCCTGTTTTATCGTTTTGGCTGAAAAAGCCCATACCAGCCTGCCGGTATCGATGGCCCAGTCTTTATTCGTTAAAACAGAAAGCTGAAAAGGTCTTGGAAGTTGGGCAGTATCATGAAAGAACCGCAACGTAGCCTCATAGGTATCTTTATCATCGAACTTACCCCGGGAGGCCACAGGCAGGTTACGGATGTGCTTTATGGTGCGCACGGCATCATCGAGCGAATCAAAATTTCTGTGTAGCCCGCCAATACTAAGGCGGTAGCTACGTGTGATGGCATGGTAAGCAAGACGGTATTCAAGACGGCGGCGAGCAATCACCTTGTCGAACCAATACCATCGGGGATATTCAATACGAAGTTCAACCACAAAACGCAGTGCGACACCATAAGTCAGCGCATCGACCAACTTAGGATTAAGGTCAAAAGCAACATTAGCGTTGAGTACATAGCCCTCATCGGATAAAGCAATGCCGACATGGGAAAAAGTGGCGCTATCTGCTTTTGCGGAATAAGGGAACACAGCCAGCACTACCGATAACAACAGTCGGAGCAGGAAGTTAGCTATGCCGTTTTTTTTTGCGCAGACTTGCGTAGTAGAAGCCGTCATGGTCAGCATTGGGCAGCAGAAGTGAAGGCTGAGAATCTGAGAGTTTGCAAAGTTCCGCATCAGGATGGCGGTTAAGAAACCCCTCGACTTGGCGACGGTTTTCGTCGTCGAAAACCGAGCAAGTTACGTACAGCATTGTGCCATCAATGGCTAAAGTCTGCCAAAGCGCATCGACAATAGTTTTTTGCTGTGCAACAAACCCGGCAATGTCGTTTTCACGGCGCAACCATTTGATGTCTGGATGACGGCGCACGGCGCCTGACGCAGAACACGGGACATCCGCAAGAATGCGGTCAAAAGGCCGTCCGTCCCACCACTGCTCCAGTGCGCGGCAATCGGCAACCATCACTTTGCCATTCAAGCCCAGGCGCTCGAAATTCCGGTGAATTTGCTCCGCCCGTGCCGGGTCATATTCCAGCGCGGTCAGTTCAATATCTGCGCGTTCCAATAAATGGGCGCACTTACCGCCGGGGGCAGCACACGCATCTAGCACACGTTCACCGTTACGGGCATCTAGCCGCAACGCCGACCATTGCGCTCCGGCATCCTGCACAGAAACTCGCCCTTCGGCGAATCCCGGAACTTTGGATACGGGCAGAGGATGTTCTAGCAGAAGGGCATCGTTTGGGAGCTTCCTCGCGGCAATGCCCAACTCTGCAAGTTCGGACAAATATTGTTCTACCGTGCCGCTACGGCGATTGACGCGCAGGCTCATCGGAGGATGTAAATTTCCCGCCGCAAGAATCGCCTCCCAATCTTTTTTATGCTCACGCTGAACGCGCTTTATCCACCAGCTAGGGTAAGCATAGCGGGATTCCATCTCTGCTTCCTGCCATGTTTTGAGAAGCCCGCCTTGTCTTACCGCATTACGCAGTACCCCATTCACTACGCCTTTCAGCCCGTCCGCCAAGCGCACAGCCGCTTCCACGGCCTGATTGACTAAGGTGTGGGCTTGCTCCGGGCGTTGTTCAAGGCGGTAAAGCGATACCAGCAAAAGTGCATGGATGGAGGCAGGAAGGGGCTTGCTTAGAAAATGCCTTAACACGGCATCGCCACGCCCATACTGGCGCAAGGTGTTCCATGTCAAATCACGGATTGCGCCCCGGACGTTATCGTTCCATGCCCTATTTTCATGCAGCAAATGTTCGTAGCGCGCATCAAGGTTTGCTCCCTCCTCAATGACCGCCGCAACCAGTTGTGCCGCATGGAGCAACGCAAAAGCAAGGCTATCTTGCGGCGGCAAATCGGCTTTATGATGTTTCACCGGATTTCGGAATGTTTCACGTGAAACATTCCCGCGTTTTGATGGTTGGGGAAACATACGTGTGTAGTCCCGTTCATTTGCCAAAGGACTGGCGCGTAAGTTCGTTGTGCTGAATCTGAATCGCGTGGGCCATTTTGGAAATATCACCCTGCATCGCGTTGAGCTTGGCAAGTGTTGACTGGTCTTTCACCTGAATCATGCCGTCTCTGATTTCAACTTTACCTTTGCTGGCCGTAATGAAATCAAGTAATTCCAAATTCTTGTCCAACATCTCAATAGTTGAAGGAATCATAGTTTTAAGCACCTTCGCCGGAATACGGACATGCTTTTCAACCGCCCGGAGATAGGCGGACTGTAAATCTTCCGGTTGGCTCAATGCGGCAATTTGGGACTCGGCAATAGCCAGTTCTTTATCGTGAATTTCAGCAATAGGCAGGAGTGCTTGGCGGTATTTGAGGGTGGCATCCCGGCGTTCCTTAACATTGGACTCGGGTTTCATTGCATCTGCGTATTCCAGCTGAAGTTTGTCTAACGGTTTAACGATTTTTTCAATAGTGGCTTTATTGTAATTAACAATAATGTCGTACTGCGGCGCATATACGCCAAACTTCTTGCGGACGGTTCTAATGGGTAAAGGAAGGGCGCTATTTCGCGGGATAACTTCCTTCTGTAAAAAACTGATAAAAGCCTGCCGTTCTTGGGGTTCCCGGCTACAGCCCGTGACGGCCAATAAAAAGGCAAAACAAGCCGCCCACAAAATAACAATGGAACGAAAGTGTTTGTTCATAAGAAAGATTCCTTTCTGAAACCACTGCGCCATTTGGCAGGGGCTTCCTTAAATCAATTCCGCTTGTGTAGGAATCTATCACACCGGGGTTGAAGTTACCTTCCAAAACGAGAGGTAAACCAACACTTCAAACAGATGATATTAAAAAGCCCTCTCACGCACTAAACGGGAGAGGGCTATTCCACGGAAATCAGGCTTTAGAATCGTTTGCCGCTTTGGGCAGTTTTTTACCCTTGCCTTGCTCAATCATCCTTGTGATTTGCCACTGCTGGGCTATCGACAGGAGGTTGTTGACCACCCAGTACAGCACTAGCCCTGAAGGGAACCACAAAAACATAAACGTGAAAACAATGGGCATCGCCATCATGATTTTGGCCTGCATGGGGTCGGGCGGGCTGGGGTTCAGTTTGGTCTGAACGAGCATGGAAACGCCCATGATAATCGGCAAGACAAAATACGGGTCACGCACCGACAAATCTTGTATCCACCCCAACCAAGGCGCTTGCCGCATTTCAACACTGCCAAGCAGCACCCAATACAGGGCGAGGAATACCGGGATTTGCACGAGAATAGGCAAGCAGCCGCCAAGCGGGTTGATTTTCTCCTCGCGGTAGAGCTTCATCATTTCCTGCTGCATCTTGACCTTGTCGTTGCCGTACTGTTCTTTCATCCGTTGGAGGCGTGGCGCCAGTACGCGCATTTTGGCCATCGATTTGTAACTAGCGGCAGAAAGCGGGAAAAAGAGCGCCTTGATGATGACGGTCACAAGGATGATGGCCCACCCCCAGTTGCCCGTGAGCGAGTGCAAGAGCGAGAGCAACCAGAAAAGCGGTGCGGCAATAACGGTTAAAATACCGTAGTCGACCACTAGCTTGAGTCCGGGGGCAATTTCTTCTAGTTTGTTTTGGTCCTGCGGCCCCGCATAGAGACGTGCCCCGATGCGCTCCGTATTGCCCTGCCCGACGGCTACTTTATTGAGGAGCACACGTACAACGTAGTTGCCGTTTTTTGTTGTACTCGCTTGGAAAGTGCGGTCGGCTTTCTCTGGGGACAGCCAAGCACTCACAAAGTAATGCTGTACCAACGCCACCCAGCCGTTATCGGCGCTGTCTGGAATTTTTGCTTTGCCTTTGGTTATATCTTCAAAAGTGACTTTCTGGAACTTGCTCGCTTCGGTATAGAAAGCGGGGCCTGTAAACGTTTGGGCACCGCTAAAAAAGCCACTGCTCACCTGTTCAGCGGGTTTGCCGTCTCGCAAGAACTGGAAATAGGCTTGGGCAGAAACATCTGCCCCGCTTTTGTTCTCTATCTCATGGGCAACATCAATCAGATAACTGCCACGGGTAAAAGTCAAAATTTTGGTGACAGTCACGCCTTCCGCAACAGATGCTTTCAGACGTAACTCAATTTTTTCTTGGCCGTCCTGTAGAACAGAGGATTCACCCGGCGTTACAAATTCAAACAAGGAACGGTGGTTCGGCAGCTTGTCCCCAGAAAAACCGGATTGGGCTTCATAAATATGCGCTTTACCATCGTCGAAAATGACAAAAGGGTTTTCCGGGTTGTCGGACGAATGATGTTTTAGAAGTTCGAGCTTAATAATATTGCCGCCTTCGGCAGAGACGGCCGCACGAATCACGTCCGTTTCGATGATGTGAACACTTCTGGGGCGCGAATCTGCGGGTAAATCGGTAGAGGAAACTGGGAGCGAAGTATCAGGCAAAGGGACGGGCACGGAACCGTCATCAGGAACAGGGGCGGCGGAGGCAGACGGCGCTGGCACGGCGGCGGAAGCCGGAATGGTGGCGGGGGGCTGGTTGAACTTAACCCAGTTGCTCCACAACATAAAAAGCGCCACAAAAAAAATGGCGAAAGGAATAAGTCGGCGTTGTTCCATTGGAGAGTCTGTAGGCGGCGGGAAAGGAGAGTGGGCGCGCATGGAAAATGCGCAAAAACGTTAATGATACCTGTGAACGGAGAGGCGCGGCCTGTTTTGAACCTTCACAGCTGAGACGGCACGTCACGCATCTCTGCGGAAACAGTGCTCAGTACACCAGAAAGACGGCCTAGAAGCTGGCGGACATCCAAATGAAGCGCCGCACGGCAGACCGTGGTAATCGGCGCGTGTAGGCGCGCCACCAAATCACAGGCGGGAATGTGGCAACGTTCCCGCCGGAAAGACTCGCGCACGATGCGTTTGGTCAAAT
>JAIRPB010000189.1 GCA_031257305.1 Azoarcus sp. | reverse complement strand
TTTGTGCATCTTGGGCAATCTGCGCCTTTCCTTCGTAGAGTACGAAGTCCATCTTGTTTCTGCCGACCACTTCGCGCATCGCGGCTTCCGCAATCTGGCGCACGAATGTTTCTTCAGAGAGCATGAAATTCTTGAAGATGTAATTTCTGGGACCGATTTCTGTGGCGGTATCGTCCCGTTTATCGTCCAGCAAATATTGGACGGCAAAGGGGACGGAAACAATATTGAGGTCGTCCGTAATCATCAGGGAACGGTCCCCGCCTTGGCTATCAACCGAAACCGTGCGCACACTGGTCATATCAACGGTTTCGTGCGTTTCAATAGGCCAAGGCATCCGCCAGTGCAAGCCTGGCTGGGTTACTTCGTGGTAGCGCCCCATTCGCAGGACAACCCCGCGTTCTTTGGTGTTGACAATGTAGAAGCCACTACAAAGCCAGACAACCAATATCAAGATTGCCAACAGCAACAGCCCGTTGCCAAGCTGCTTGAAGGGCGGCATATCGGGGCGCTTAGGCAAGTTGCCCCGGGGGCCGGATGGCCCGCCGCCTTCACGGTTGCGTCCGAATAGCCCTGACAGGCGCTGGTTAAATTCCCGCCAGATTTCGTCGAGGTCGGGAGGGCCTTGTTCGTCGCCGCGTTTACCGCCGCGCTCTTCATTGTTGCCACGGTTGCCCCATCGCGGGTCATTAAGCGACATGAGAATGCCTATGTTCATTTGTCACAAGGGATAACTACGCTACCGGATAATAGCGGTTCAATACAGCGTTGCTCTGAGTCAGGCACACCGGAAAAAACCTTGCCGCTTCCCGCAGCATCGCCCAGCACAGTACGCAACAGGCTCAGCCCGTCGCCCGTGCGGGCGCTCAAAAAAACGCGGTCGACTCTACCACAGTCACCCCGCGCAATGGCAGCTTCGGCATGCGTAAGGTCAATCTTGTTCCAGACTTCGATTCTCGGCACGTTGGCCGCGCCGATTTCGTTGAGGACGGTGTTGACCGCGTCAATCTGGCTTTCGCGGTCTTTGCCTGACGCATCCACAACATGCAGTAGTAAGTCAGCCTGCGAAGTTTCTTCGAGCGTGGCATGAAACGCGGCGACCAGCGCATGCGGCAAGTCGCGGATAAATCCCACCGTGTCTGACAGGACAATATTCGTGGCGCCGGCAAACATCCGCCGCGTGGTGGTGTCTAGCGTGGCGAAAAGCTGGTCGGCGGCATATGTCCCTGCTTTGGTGAGCGCGTTGAACAGCGTCGATTTGCCCGCGTTGGTGTAACCCACTAGGGAAACCGAAAACGCATCGCGCCGGTCGCGCGCGCGCCGCCGGGTGTGGCGCTGCTTTTCGAGTTTAGCGAGGCGGGATTTGAGCTGGCGGACGCGCTCGCCCAATAACCGGCGGTCCGTCTCAAGCTGTTTCTCGCCGGGACCGCGCAAGCCGATACCGCCCTTTTGCCGCTCAAGGTGGGTCCAGCCCCGTACCAAGCGCGTTGAGAGGTGGTTAAGCTGTGCCAGTTCCACCTGCAACTTCCCTTCATGGCTTTTCGCGCGCAGGGCGAAGATGTCCAGAATGAGCGCGGTGCGGTCAATGACACGGCACTGGAGCGATTTTTCGAGATTACGCTGCTGCCCGGGCGACAAGGCATGGTCAAAAATGACCAAGTCAGCGCCGTGCGCCCGCAAAGTTTCGGCAATTTCTTCGACTTTGCCTGACCCAGCAAAAAGCGCCGGGTCAGGCTTTGCGCGCCGACCCGACACTGTAGCTTCAACCGTTGCGCCCGCGCTGGAAGTGAGTAGCTTCAGCTCTTCTAGGCGGTCATCCAGTTCGCCCTGCCCCAAGTCGATTTGAACCACGACGGCCCGTTCGCCGCCGGCAGGACGCTCAAACATACCGGTAATGAAAACGGCGGCAAATGTTCAGTTGCCGCCCCCGTCGTCATCTTGCTGCTGGATTGTGACCGAGCGCCCCGGCACGACAGTGGAAATAGCGTGCTTATAAACCATCTGCGTCACAGTATTTTTAAGCAGCACAACGTACTGGTCGAAGGATTCAATCTGCCCTTGCAGTTTGATGCCATTCACAAGGTAGATGGAAACCGGGACATGCTCCCGGCGCAGTGTGTTCAGAAACGGGTCTTGTAACAGTTGACCCTTGTTATTGCTCATCGCGGAACTCCATTTTTTGTGGTTATGCTAATTTCGCGGCGGCATTTCGCCCCAATGTGGGAGTATGCGATAAAACTACCCCGTGTGTACAGTTCACAGAGTTAAAAATTACGATTTATCCGCATAAGGGTTGTGCGCGGTACGAAATTGGATACGTAAAGGCGTCCCTTGTAACTTAAAAATCTCCATGAACGAGCGTTCTAAATAGCGGATATAGGTGTCCGGCACACTGTCTAGCGAAGTACCGTGAATCACAATAATGGGCGGGTTCATTCCGCCTTGGTGGGCGTAACGTAGTTTTGGGCGCATCGCGCCGGCGCGGGGAGGCGCTTGCCGCGCAAGGGCCGTTTGCAGTGCGCGGGTCAGCCGTGGCGTGGAGAGTTTGGACATTGCCGCGCCATAGGCGGCATTCACCGATTTCAGCAACGTGCCTAGCCCGTTAGCGTTGAGCGCCGAAATGTAATGAAACCGGGCAAAAGACAAAAAACCCAATTTGCGGCCTATATCTTCTTTAATACGTTCGCGGCGGTAACGGTCAACCGCATCCCATTTGTTAACCGCCACCACCAGTGCCCGTCCGGCCTCCAGCACAAACCCGGCGATACGTGCGTCTTGGTCTGAAATGTCTTGCGCGGCATCCAGTACCAGCACGGCAACATTGGCCGTCTCAATGGCTTGCAGGGTTTTAATGACAGAGAATTTCTCAACGGACTCAAACACCTTGCCTTTGCGCCGCAAGCCAGCAGTGTCAATTAAGGTGTAGGCGCGCCCGTCGCGCTCGAACGGGATAGCGATAGCATCCCGCGTTGTGCCGGGCTGGTCGAACGCAATCACCCGCTCTTCTCCAATGAGCGCGTTCACCAATGTGGATTTGCCCACATTAGGGCGGCCCACAATGGCCACCCTTGGCGCTTCCCCTTGTGTTTCTTCTTCCTCTTCATTCTGGCTAAAAGGCGCTAGCACGAAGTCGACGAGCTGGCGCACGCCTTCCCCGTGAGCGGCGGAAACCGGCAGAGGGTTGCCAAATCCTAGCGCGTAGAAATCGGCGCTGGCTACTGTGCGGTCCAGCCCTTCGGCTTTGTTGACGACAAGGTGGACAGGACGCCCTGCGCGGCGCAGGTAAGCGGCAATCTGTTCGTCATGGGGCGTGAGTCCGGCCCGGCCATCGACGATGAACAGCAGCGCATCGCCCTCGGCAATGGCCTGTTCAGCCTGACGGGCCATCTCGGCCATCACGCCGTCTTTTGCCGCAGGGTCAAAACCCGCCGTATCAACAACTAGATAGCCCTGTTCGCCTAACCGCCCTACGCCGTAATGGCGGTCTCGCGTCAGCCCCGGCAAATCCGCCACGAGGGCATCACGGCTACGGGTCAAGCGGTTAAATAAGGTGGATTTACCGACATTAGGCCGGCCTACCAGAACGATAGTAGGTTTCATGAAAGAGAGTAGTTAGGAGCTAAGGGGCTAGGGCTAGGGGCTAGTAAAAATAACTGGCGCGAAGCGCCGCATCATCTCGCCAGCAACAAGCCCCTAAAATTAACGCCGTAGTTCATACGCTACGACATCGCCATCAACCGACTGCACAACAAACCCGTCCCCCAGCAATTGCGGGTCGGCCAAAATCGCGCTGTTGTCGGCACGGCTTCGGGCGGCAAACGCACCATCTTCGCGCCGGAGGATGTGAACGTACCCTTCGACATCGCCCACGGCAACGTAGCTATCGACAAACAGCGGCCTGCTTAGCCTACGCCGGGGCATCGCGTCCTGCCGCCAAACGGGGACGCCGCTATAGACATCGAGCGCCTGAACTGAATCCCGCTCGTCGACGAGCACTACAAACCGGGAATCCCTATCCAGACCGACGAAAGAGGAAAAATCACGCGCCCACAACGGTTTGCCGTTAGCCGCGTCAAAACACGCCGCACGTCCTTGGTATGTCACCGCGCAGATTTCGTTGCGGTTGACAACAGGCAAACCGGCCACATCGGCGACCCGTTCAAGTTCTGTCACGCCACGCGGCCTTGCGACGTTGAGTTCCCAAATATCGCCGCCGCCTTCCAGATTGACAGCAACGATTTTGCCGCCCGGAAAACCGACCAGCGCGACTTTCCCATCGACGATGAGCGCACCGGAATGGCTACGCAAAGCCAGTGGCGGCGTACTGCGCTGGTATACCCAGCGTTGCCGCCCGTTTTTCGCTTCAAGCCCAATCAGCCTGTGGTCCGATGCCCGCAACACCACAACGCCGCCGCCCACGGCAGGCGGCGCTAAGACTTCCGCGCCAATGTTCATGCGCCAGCGTTCAGTACCGGTTTTAGCATCCAGCGCAATCGCCTCGCCTTTTTCACTGGCAACCACAACGATGTCGCCATCGCTGCCGACACCGGCAGAGAGATTTGAGCCGGTATCCGTTACCCATGTTTTTTTGCCGCCGTCGATACGGACAACATCGCCCCCGGCACCTGTGGCATAAACGCTTTGGCCAATGACGATGGGCTGAAACACATAGTTCTTTGCTTTACCCACCGAAACATTCCACAGTTCGCGCAATTCGGCGGTGGGCGTAAATTTCTCAAGGTCTGCCGGCCCCGGCGTGGAAGAACATCCAGATAACAGCACTAAAGCAATGGCCGGGAATAGTACGTTCGGGATACGGATACTTTTCATCTTTCAGCCTTTCAGCGATTCGAGTTTGATACGTATCACAGCAACCAAAAGCATGTCGCTTTCATTGCTGGACGCATTTATTGCGGCCTGCCAAGCAGTACGCGCCTCGGAGGGTTTGCCTTGGGCGGCGAGCACGTCACCCCTTAAATCTTCAAAACGCATCCGCAAAGCGCCTTCCGGCACAGGCTGTAAACGCGCTAGTGCGGCGTCATGCTGGCCTTGCTGAAGCAATAGGGTTGCCAGCCGCAAACGTGCGAGGTCACGCAAGCCGGAGTCTTTGCCTTTGTCAGCCGCCCATTCAAGCAGTGACCGTGCGCCGTCTAGGTTATTTTTCTGGAACTGCATACTGGCAGACGACAGCGCGCCTAATTGCGCTTGGACCAGACTGCCATGTTTTTTTGTGAGTTCGTCTGCGAAGGCGAAAGTTTTTTGCTCGTCACCGCCCAGCATGGACTGTTGCAGATTAAAAAGGAGCACATTCGCCTCGGCGGCATTGGCGTCCCTGTACCTGTTCCACAACTGCCAGCCCGCAAACCCAACGGCCAGAATAAGAAGCGTGGAAACAATCCAGTTACCGTACTGCGCCCACCAAGCCTTCATCTGGGCAATCTGTTCCTGCTCTTCAAGGTCATACACTGCCATTTTTAACTCCTGCTCCTACGCCAAACTCAATGTCCTCTGGTAGCGGCTCTATCTCGTACAACGAGCCTGCGACCGTTTCTGCTAAATCGCGGAACGGAATCCGCCTTTGCTCCCCGCCCATACGCAACGGCTTGATGGCAACTTCGCTGACTGCCGCTTCGTCCTCGCCGATGACCAAGGCCAGAATCGCGCCGCTGGCATCTGCCTTTTTCATCTGCGACTTAAAACTGCCCCCGCCGCAATGCAGCAGCACATCAAGCCCAATGTCGCGCAAAACCTCTGCCGCACGGAAAGCCAGACGCTGCGCTTGCTCGCCGTTGTTGACCACATATACATGAGGGATAGGCCGCTCAACCGCGTATTCAACTTCCCCGCCTTCCCGCCAAAGCGCGAGCAACCGTTCCACGCCCATCGCAAACCCCGCCGCGGGCATCGGCTTGCCGCCCAGCTGGCTGACTAACCCATCGTAACGGCCCCCGGCGCAAACCGTGCCCTGTGCGCCGAGACGGCCGCTCACCCACTCAAACACGGTGCGGTTGTAGTAATCAAGGCCACGCACAAGCCGATGGTTGAGCCGCCAAGTTACGCCCGCCTCACCTAACAAAGCCTGTAGCGCCTCGAAATGCTCCCGCGATTCATCGCCGAGATATTCAGCCAGTTTCGGCGCGGCTTCGATAATCTCCTGCATGGCGGGGTTTTTGGAGTCGAGAATACGAAGGGGATTGGCAAGTAGCCTACGCTGGCTATCCTCATCCAGACTGTCGCGGTTTGATTCAAAGTAAGCAACGAGAGCCGCACGGTGGCGGGCACGCTCTTCCGTTGAGCCTAAAGAATTGATTTCAAGTTTTACGTCAGAAAACCCGAGCTGCCCCCACAGGCGCGCGCCCATGATGATGAGTTCGGCGTCGATGTCCGGCCCGGCAAAGCCAAGCGCCTCTACGCCAATCTGATGAAACTGGCGGTAACGGCCTTTCTGCGGGCGTTCGTGGCGGAACATCGGGCCTTGGTAATAAAGGCGCTGTGGTCCGCCAGCGGCCACAAGGTTATGCTGGATGGCGGCACGCACACATCCCGCCGTGCCTTCCGGGCGAAGGGCCAGCCGCTCGCCATTGAGCGCGTCCTCGAACGCATACATTTCCTTCTCAACAATATCGGTAACTTCACCGATTGCGCGGCGGAAAAGCGGCTCCGGCTCCAAGATAGGCATACGCAGAGGCCGGTAGCCGTAGCCCTTTAGCCAATCGCGGACGATGTCCTCAAAGTTTTCCCAAATTTCAGCCTCTTCAGGCAGGATGTCGTTCATCCCGCGCACGGCTTGCAAGGTCTGGCTCATCGGTTGTTCTGCACTGTCAGTTATTCAGGTGGGTTTACGGACATAGTGGATTGCAACGTAGTCGTCGATAATGGCTATGAATTTCTGGGCTATATCGCCGCCCCGCAGAGTAACCGTTTTTTGCCCGTCAACAAAGACCGGCGCGGCGGGAGCTTCATCTCTGCCGGGTAATGATATACCGATATTGGCGTGGCGACTCTCTCCCGGCCCGTTTACAACGCAGCCCATTACCGCGAGAGACATGTTTTCCACGCCGTCGTATTGGGTACGCCACTCCGGCATTTTGTCGCGTACATGGCACTGGACGCTGGCGGCCAGTTCCTGAAAAAACGTACTGGCCGTCCGCCCACAGCCGGGACAGGCTGTCACCAGAGGCACAAAAGCGCGCAAACCCATCGTCTGCAAAATTTCCTGCGCTACCACCACTTCTTGTGTGCGGTGGCCTCCCGGCGTAGGCGTCAGCGAAACTCGGATGGTATCGCCGATACCTTCTTGCAACAGAACCGCCAGCGCGGCCGTTGAAGCGACAATGCCTTTGCTACCCATGCCGGCTTCAGTCAGCCCAAGATGCAACGGGTATTCGCAGCGCCGCGCCAGTTCGCGGTAGACCGCGATGAGTTCTTGTACGCCAGAAACTTTTGCCGAGAGAATGATGCGGTCACCCGCAAGCCCGAGGCTCTCCGCCCGTGCGGCGGATTCTAGTGCTGAAGTGACCAGCGCCTCACGCATGACGGCATCGGGGGTCAACGGCACGTCACGGCCCGCATTCGCGTCCATCACCCCGGCCAGCACAAACTGGTCGAGACTGCCCCAGTTTACCCCGATGCGCACTGGCTTATCGTACCGGCAAGCCAATTCGATGATGTTGGCAAACCGGGTATCGCGCTGTGCGCCCATGCCGACATTGCCCGGATTGATGCGCAATTTATCCAGTGCCTCGGCGCATTCGGGAACTTTGGCGAGCAACGCATGGCCGTTATAGTGAAAATCGCCCACCAGCGGTACACCCACACCCTTCGCGGCGAGGCGGTCCCGGATGTGCGGCACACTTTGCGCGGCGGCTTCGTTGTTGACCGTCACCCGCACAAATTCAGAGCCTGCCCGCGCCAGTTCCGCTACCTGCGCCACCGTTGAATCTACGTCAGCCGTGTCGGTATCGGTCATCGACTGCACCACAATAGGCGCGTCAGAACCCACGGCTACCCGGCCTACACGCACAAGACGGGTTCGGCGACGTGCGGGCGATGCCGCACGAGCGTCAGAACACGCCGTCATTTCAAAGTTAGACGGGCAACCCCATCCCTTTGGACACGTCCGGCTAAAT
>JAIRPB010000187.1 GCA_031257305.1 Azoarcus sp. | reverse complement strand
GCGGCGATGGGGGCGTTGCTTTGGTTGGGGTCGCTGATTACGTTGTCTTATTTTGGGATTCACGGGCACCCTATTACGCCGAGCGTTGTTTTTGCGATGTTCGAGTCTAATCCAGAGGAATCAAAAGAGTTTTTGACCCAGTATTTCAATGTCTGGATGATTTTGGGGCTGACGCTCTACACGCTTTGCGGCTGTTTAATCTGGCGGCGGATACGGGCGGTTCGGCTGGTGCGTACTCATGCCATTGTGGTGAGCCTCTTGGCGCTGGCGGTGAGTTTTGGGACGCCTTTTGTGGCTCCGCGCACACAAGATGCTACGGCGCTTTGGCAAATTTTGAATGGTTTTAGGCAATATGCCGGCCAGCTTCACCAAATCCGCAGTTTGCTGGAATACGGCGCACCGGCGCTGCAAAACCTCTCGGATGCTAACGGAGATACCCCGCGAACCCTTGTGCTGGTTATTGGGGAATCCACCACCCGCCGCCACATGAGCCTGTACGGTTATCCGCGTTCTACTTCTCCCCGGTTGCAGGCATTGCGCGCGCGCAGCAAAAATCTCACCGTTTTTGACGATGTGATTGCCCCGCGCCCCTACACCATCGAAGTGCTGCAACAGGCGCTGACTTTTGCCAATCAGGAACAGCCCCGCCGATTTCCCGGCGAGCCGACGCTGTTGGACCTGATGCGGCAAGCGGGCTACAAAACCATTTGGATTACCAACCAGCAGACGATGAACCGCATTGGCCTGTTGAGCGTTTTTCCCCGGCAAGCGGATGAAATCCACTACCTGAATCGGTCATTTCAGAAAGACGCCAACCAGACTGATGAAGTGGTTCTTGCGCCGTTTGCGCGGGCGTTGAAGGACCCGGCCCCGAAGAAGATGATTGTGGTGCATCTGATGGGCGCGCATCTTGAATACCAGCAACGTTACCCGGCGGAATTCGCCCGCTTTGATAGCCGGGAGGGCGCGCCGCCTGCATTGGACGATAAACAACTTGCCCATTTCAATGCTTATGACAACGCCGTTTTATATAACGATACGGTGGTGACGCAGCTTATCGAATCTTTTAATGAAGCCGGCGCGTATGGGTTTTTGCTTTATTTTTCAGACCACGGCGAAGAAGTATTTGATACGCCCCCGCATCAAATACTTGGGCGCAACGAGGATGCCCCCACCCCCGGCATGTACGCAATCCCATTTATGTTATGGGAATCAGACGATTGGCGTGCCCGGCATCCGCGTGATTTCAGTGCTATGGCTCACCGCCGTTACAGCACCACGCATCTCATCCACACTTGGGCTGACCTTGCCGGGCTGGCTTTTGACCGCTATCAGCCAGAATTGAGCGTCGTCAGTCCAGCTTTTAAGCCCTTCACGCGCTGGATAGGCAACCCGGATAAAAAATTGCGGGATTTTGACGCGGAGGAATAAAGGCACGGGCCGGGTTACCTACGCCTGCGGAGGCCGCCGTAAATAAGCAAGCCAACTCCGCTGCAAAATCTCTTTTTGCCACATCGCGCAGAGGGACTGATGGCTGGAGAACGGTATCCCTGGCCCTAGGGGTTGTTTTATTTTGGGGATTTTGGCGGGCAGGGCGCTGCGGTGTTTCTCGATAAACAGGCGGCTGTAATAGGCATGCTTTTTGTCGTAGCTGCCAGTTGAGGCGTGGATAACCGGTATGTCGCAGCAGACGCCGAGTTTTTTGCCCGCTTGCCAAGCGGAAAAGCTGAAATCGAGGTCGTAGAGATGAAAACCGTCAAATGTGGTTTCATCAAAACGGATTTCTTCCGCCACATCCCGGCGGGTCATGATGCACAGCCCGTCGATGCACTGAATGCCATCCACTACGGGCCAAGGATGGGTACTCCAGAGGCTCAGTTCCAATTTATTTTCATCAAGATAGGCGTGCGCGATGGCGCCAAATAAATTGCCTGATGAAAACCAACATGCGCCTTCGGCGCGGCGTGAACCTGCCATGCCAAGAATGTCGAAGTCCTGCAAACGGCGGCTGATTTTGTGCCCAAAGCAAGAGTCAAGAATCAGGATGTCATCGTGGGAAAAAATCAGGAAGTCCCCGCGTGAGCGGTTTATTGCCCGGTTATAGCCTTCCGCAAGCGAGTGCGCATCATGGATGCCGATAATTTCGTAAGAAAAACCGTTCAGAATACGCTCATAGCATTGGCTGGTTTGGGTAAATTTTAGGGCGTCAATGCTGCAAACAATCACAGAGAAAGAGGCATTCGGGTTCATGCGGCGCTCTCCGAATGTTTATGCCCAACAGTAAGCGAGGCGCGCCGAAAAACTTTTTCCGTCCAGAGGCTGACCAAGGTTTCAGGGGAACGGAGAAAGCACTGCGTACCCTGTGCGGAACGTCGGTCGAAGGGCATCATTGGGCGACGCCCTTCGTATTTCTGCCTGAAACGTTCAGCATATTTTTGATAGACATCCATCACAGACGAACTGTTGAGGCTCTGTATGCTTGTGGAAGCGTGGAGGATAGGAATGTCGCAGCAAACACCGATACGGAAACCGGCCAGATAGGCCGCGAAGCTGAAATCCAAGTCGTACAGATGCCAGTGGTCAAACGTTTCGCTATCAAACCCGATGGACTCCGCAACTTCCCGGCGCGCGATGATGCACAAACCATCCAGTGCCTCAATATGGCTCACGACAGGCCAGCTTGAAGCGCCATAGATGATGAAAGATAGGTATCCCGCGTATCGACTGGTGCAATGGCTGACTGCGCCGTGTAAATGGGGAAAGTCTGCCGCAAACCAAGCGGGGCTGGTCAGGCGGGAAGTGCCGGCAAAACCGAGTACGTCCCATGACTGCATGCGTTCAGCTATTTTTTGCGCAAACTGCCGGTCAAGATAAACTACATCGTCATGAGAAAAAATGATGATATTGCCCCGTGCCCGTTTTAAGCCACGGTTGTAGCCTTCCGTCATAGAGCGGGCATCATGGATGCCGACAATTTCAAACGGGACTCCGGCAAACAGAGTCTCGATATGCGTAGAGAATTGGGCGAATTTCCATTTGTCGATGCTATTGACGACGATGGAGAAGAAAGGGGCGGTCATGGTGTTATGCCTCGTTTAGCAAACCATCCATCACCTCCGCAAACCCTTGCGCAAAAGCCTCTGGGCGGGTGAGTCCGAGGGCTTTCATGCGTTCCCGCAAATCGGGATGGAGCGTGACTCGTTGGCCTTGCGGCGCAAGTTGCTGGACGATGTCTAAATACTGCGGCTCGGCAAGGGCAACCCATGCTTCTTTGCCTAGCGCCTTAAGCAAGGCAGATGGGCGCTGTGACCAAGGCAGCAGCGAGGCAAGCGCCACGCAGGGCCTGCCCATCCACAAGGCAGTGGGCAGGGCCAGCCCGCCGGGATGGACTGGCGGCAACAGCCCTAAATCAATGGACTGCCACGCAAGGCAGAGTTCTTCCGCCGTGCGGGCGCTGATAAATATGAGCCGTCCGGTATCAATCCCTGCTAACTCAAACTGTGAACGGATGAATTCCCGGGCGGGCGGCCCTAATGCCTCGAGGTTGATAACAAGTGCCGAGCCGGGGCATGCCGCTAACACCCGCGCCATGAGCTGCCAGCTATTGCGGGCTATGTTTGAGGCGCAAACAAGGCATCCCAACACAAGGGGGGCATCCCATTTTTGGGCGGCATCGTCGGTAAAAGGCAACTCGGGCAGATTAAATACTTCTCCCATGCCGGGCAGCGCCAAGGTGGGGAACGATGCTTCCGGTAGCGCCAAAAGCGCCCCCGCCAACGTCCGAACTCCCGGCGCAATCGGCGGCATGGGCGCTTCGCCCCACAAAAATTTGTGGGGCACAGGCGCGGCCAGAAAAGCCTCTAACCGCTCAGAAGGCGCGTAGGCATCTGTATCGATAAGAACGTCTGGCTTGGCCTCGCGGATTTCCTTTACCGCATCGTCATGACTAAGACGCGGGATCTGCACAATGGAGTCGGCCAGCAAGCCGCACATCTGAAGCGGCTCGTTGGAGCGGGGGTCACCGTGGGACGAAATCAGGAGGTTAAAAAAACGCTCCGGTGGCAGATGAAGGAAGAGGGCGTAAATTTGTTCGAGTTGGCAAGACGAAGTGAACTCGCCCACCATAAACGCGATTCTCAGAGGGCGGGGTTCCTCATTTGGCAGGATGGGCGCGGCCGGGCACGGGCCGGGGAGGGGGCGTAATTTTTCTTGTGCGCGGGAAAGGCTCTCAATCAATGCCTCGCCGTTTTCATCAAACCGCGCAAAACACCGTGCCGCCAGCAAATCATCAGACAGGCCGTGCGAGAAACGCAGCGTGTATTTTGAGAACTCAAATACATCGCCGCATTCCGCCAATATCTGGAGCAAGCAGCTTTGGATGCCCTGCTGGCTATCGGAGGGCAGTCCGGCCGCTGTCGTGAGCAGTGAAACGGCTTGGGCGCTCCGTCCGGTGAGATGCAGGCTTTTCGCCAACGCGGGGTAAGCCGCATATAAATCCGGCTGTTTGCCAATGGCTTTTTCCAGATATTCAGCGGCAATATGGGCTTGGCTGGCCTTGAGCAAGGTTTCACCAAAAGCGGCGATAAGGTCGGTACGATGCGGCGCGATTCTTTCGCATTCGGCAATGAAATCACGCGCTTCTTGTATAAGCCCTTGGTGGACGGCAATAAAAGCCAGATAGGCCGGAGGCAGTGGGTTATCCGGCGCGAGGCTCATTGCGTGGGTGAGGCATTCAAGCGCGGTTACGTAATCATCTGCCTTGAATGCGCGGATGCCGTCGTTGAGGCTCTGAAGGTTAATGCCTGTTTGGTGCGTTTTCTCATTTGAGAGAGCCGCCATTCTCTGTATTAGTTTGGGGTCTGGGTAAAAGGGTACGCAGTTCATGCCCATTTCTTTAGCTGAACGGTAAAGCAGGTTTGCAGCGCGTATACTGTCGTCGGAGACGGTGTTTGCGCGAACTTCACGAAAGTCAAAAGAAAATTGAATCTCTTTAATACCTAATAGGTGACAGAGTTTGCAAAAATTTATTATCTCTTCTTGAGAGTTATTTTTGGAATAAACAATGTACTTAATAACAACGGCTTTTTTATCTTGTGCCGCTTCAATATAACGGCGCAAGTTTTTAATAACACGATTAAAGCTGTCGATGCCTTTTATTGATTTATAGGTTTCGGCGCAGGAAGCATCTAAGCTAACATTGATAATGCCCTGTTTTTTTTGTAGCAAACGACTAATCTCTGGGGAGAAACGTAGGGCATTGGTATGGATATACTGCTGAAATCCCTGCTCGGAAATCCACACGCTGGTTGCTTCAAATTCCTTGAGAATACTCGGTTCCCCGCCGCCCCAATGAAATGAGCATCCTTCTGCAAATGCGCCTTGCTGGTGAAGGCTTTTGAGCGGCGGCAAAATTTCGTAGCTGTCGGAACGGTTTTCCCATAAATCGCAATATTCGCAACGCAAGTTGCAGTAATGGCGGTGTTTGTTGATTGATACTGAATAAAAGTGTGGAACTTCCGCATCAAAGTTTTGATAAGGAATTTCCTTCAAATATTGACAACCTTCGCAAATTTTATTCGATTTTTGAAGCGTTCTAATTGTGTCTTGAATATGCTGATTATAAGCCTGCATATCGACCTCGCCTCCCGTAAAAGGAAAGCTCGGAACGCCCACTTTTAGCGTATCGCAACAAGGTTGTATGGCGTTTGGCTCAAAATTGATGCAAGCAAATAAATAAGAACAGAACTTCATTGGCTGGATTTGCCGCAGAGTTTCCCGAATGTTCGTTTGCGCGGCAGAGGGAATTTGCGCGACGGATTGCAGGATGGCTACGGCTTCCTCATGGCGTCCGCAAAGATCCAGGCTTTGCCCTAATGCCGGGTAGGCGGCATATAAATCCGGCTGTTTGCCAATGGCTTTTTCCAGATATTCAGCGGCGATGTTGGGGTGTTTGGTTTTCAGCAAGGTTTCGCCGAAAGCGGCGATGAGGTCGGCACGGTGCGGCGCGATTCTTTCGCATTCGGCAATGAAATCACGCGCTTCCTGTATAAGCCCTTGATGGGCGGCCACAAAAGCAAGGTACGCAGACGGGAGCGGGTTGTCCGGTTCCTGTTCTAAGGCGGCGGCTAGAGGTTCAAAAGCTGCGGCGTAATCCCCGGCGTT
>JAIRPB010000147.1 GCA_031257305.1 Azoarcus sp. | reverse complement strand
GTTTATCATAGACAGTTACAGCGTTACAACATCCAACTGCTTTGCCAATACGGCCAAAAGTTGGAAATGCTTATCCGTGCGAAAGATACCGTAGCATGCGGGGGGAACGGGACGCCCGGGCATTTTGTTTGCTGGACGATTGACCCTTATGCGGGAAAAAAGTAAGGACAGCCTTATGCGCAAACTCTTTTATGCACTCCCTTTCTGCTTTGTGGTACAGGCCGCTTTTGCCGAATATGACCCCGGAGCCTATATTGAGATTGAGGCAGACCCAGAGCCGAATTGGGAAACGGCGGCGTATAGCTGCCCTGAATCGGTTGTAACTGCAAAAGGGAATCTCCCATTAAGTTCGTTTGGGATGTACGACGTTGAAAATGATGCTTTATATGAATTAGTCCCGGAACATCGAAAATACGTTTATTATAGGCAATTACAGAATTACAATATCCAACTGCTTTGCCAATACGGCCAAAAGTTGGAAATGCTTATCCGTGCGAAAGATACCGTAGCATGCGGGGGAAACGGGACGCCGGGGCATTTGGTTTGCTGGACGACTGACCCTTATGCGGGAAAAAAGTGAAGAGGTGAGCG
This sequence comes from Azoarcus sp., assembly GCA_031257305.1. Classification (GTDB taxonomy): domain Bacteria; phylum Pseudomonadota; class Gammaproteobacteria; order Burkholderiales; family Rhodocyclaceae; genus WRNU01. The sequence continues at coordinate 23,347 of JAIRPB010000147.1, read as the reverse complement.
TAATAAAGTGCGCAAACTGCTTTACGCCGTATTGCCCTGCGTAATGGACATCTGCCCCTTGCAAGCCGTTACAACTACACCTAACCGGGCAGTCAAAAAATGATGGTTTTCTGGATTAGCGCCGTTTTTGGCGTCCCGGCCAAGGCAATTCACCCGTGAGTTCTGCCAAACCGTCATAGTTTCTGACGCCGACGCCGAATCGGTCAGTTTCTGGCACATCGGGTAAGTCCTCAAGACCAAACCAAAGCAGGGAAATGGTTGTATCTGTATCGGCATAATGTCTTGAGAGCTCCCACATATCGTATCCATTCTCCCAATTATCAAACCAGACATCCTGTGCGACCGATCCTGTTTCGGTGGAATTCTTCCCTAAACAACGAAGCCTGGAGGCAACAGAGCCAACGGGAATGACTGATCGCGGTGAAATCCATGCCCGTGCTTGTCTTAGGGCGTTTGAACGCGATGCGTAGAGCACGTTACCGCGATTCATCGTAACAAATGCACATGGTATTTCGCACAGGCTGGCATATCTTGATGCTGCCGCAGGAAACGATGCCTTGAAATAGCCAGCCATTTTTTGGATAAGCTCCAACGACGGTTCTTCATTGGGAACAATATCTGACCACAGCTTATATGGCATCAAAAGCTCGGCGGCAAACATGTCGCACATGATTTCATTCACATCCCGCTTTGCAAAGCCCCAAGCCGGGATTCCATCATGGCTTGACGGAAGGCCAAGCACTATATGGGCAATTTCGTGGCAGATTGTGAATCTCTGTCGTTCGGGTGTTTCTAGTGAATTTACCGTAACACTATGGGTTCCATCACTTTTAGTAAAAGTGTAGCCGGATTCCCCCTCGTTTAACTTTTCAAAGTGGAGTTTTACTTTGGCAGCAGTTAAGTAGGGTGACAGATCGTCACGAATGTTTGAAATATCAACCTGTTTTATAAAGTCCCGTGCTTTTTGCTGGATGTCGAGTTCATCGATGCTCATTGGCCATCTTCCTCCCATATCTTCTTAGCCCTTGCGACCAACGTAGCCGGATCCGGTCTTACGGTTCCCCTGTGTCTCACGCTTGCCGCCATCGTGAATACGTCAATGCTAATAGAGGTGTCCTTGAGCACATATTCAACAAGATCGGGGGAGGCGTCAGAGTGTTCTGCAAGCCATTGCACCATTTCGGCATCCCTCTCGTTGGGTTTGAGTACCTTGAGCAATTTGTCGATGAGTTCTTGAGACGGGTTAGTTTTTTCGCCCGTCTCAAGGCGGGAAATGTATGAGTGGTCTATTTCCGATAGCTTGCTGACCTCGCGCAATGTGAAGATTCTGCGCTCCCGCAGAGTTTTTAGGGCAATGCCCAAACCTGTTTGCGTCATAGTTTCTGTTCCTTTTATGCAGGATGATGGTCAGCAAAAAAATGTCGCATCTTTCCCACAATCATAAAAAAAAGACAATGCAATGTCCCTTGCAAAATTTTACATCGCCTGTTATTCTGTTGCTTGGCTAGACACCAAGCAATGTTTCACCGCATGGTTTGTACATCTAGTACAATCAAATAGGTTGTTTGAAAAGACAACATATGATGCACTATCGAAGTGACAGTTTCAAGTACACGTTGTACCAGATTCTGTTTTAACCCCAACTAGGAGACACTCCATGAAAGCTAAAAATCAGCACGTCATCCCGCACCAAGGCAGGTGGGCCGTTAAAGGTGAGGGCAACCAACGTGCGACTTCCGTGCATAAAACGCAGCAACAGGCCATCAATGCAGGGCGTGATATTGCACGAAATCAAAATTCCGAACTTTTTATCCACCGCCCGGATGGGCGTATCCGTGACAAAGACAGCCACGGCCACGATCCATTCCCCCCTAAAGGCTGAAAAACAATGACTACCGAAACCCCTGCTTTTCATGTGCTTGCCCTCTCTGGGGGCGGCTATCGCGGCTTGTATACGGCAACGGTACTTGCTGAACTGGAATCCAAGATGGGACGGCCTATCGCCTCCCACTTTGACCTAATCTGCGGCACCTCGATAGGCGGGATTCTGGCCTTGGGACTTGCAGCGGAAATTCCCGCCAAACAACTCAAGGAGTTGTTTATCAAGGACGGCAAACGCATTTTTGCAGAGCGCAGTATTTTCCGTCGGATTATAAAAAACCTAGGGTTTCGTGCAATTTTTGCAGAGCGCAGTATTTTTCATCAGATAAAAAAAATAAGGGTTCGTGCAAAACATGACTCAAAAGGACTGCGGGTTGTCCTGGCGGAACAATTCGGCCCGAAGACCATCGGCGAACTGAAACACCGGGTTCTCATTCCTGCTGTCAACTGCACAACGGGGAAAGGCCAATTTTTCAAAACCCCGCATCACAGAAGTTTTGAACACGACTACCAAATGAGAATCCTGGATGTCGCGCTTGCTACTTCCGCCGCGCCGACATATTTCCCGATGTCGCGTAATGATAGCGGAGTTTTTGCGGACGGCGGGCTGGTCGGGAATGCGCCGGGGTTGTTTGGCCTGCATGAGGTCAAGACATTTCTTACGCCCCCTGACGTAATACCGAAAGTCAGGATGCTGTCCATTGGGACGATGACCATCGGCACATCCGTTCTCGGCAACGACTGTCTTGATAAAGGCATCATTAGGTGGGGCAGCGGGCTGTTTGACTTGATCATTTCCGCCCAAGAATCCTCAGTCAACTACATGCTCCGGCACTCGTTGAAACATGATTATTTTCAGATTGACGACACAGCCACCCACGCCCAAGCCAAGGCTGTCATGGAACTCGATCAGGTATCCGATGCTGCCACAACCACGTTAATGGATATGGGCCTGGAAGCAGCCAAACGCGCCTTGGGCGACCCATTGTTTCAGCCATTTCGTGATTACAGCGCCCCTAACGCTGTTTTTTACCACGGCCCTAACAAGAACGACGTGCCGGAGGCCACATGCTGAACCTTAGCCCCCTTTTCTACACAACTATCGAAAATGGAAACTGCCTACACAACGCATTGGACATAAGTCCGGCAGAACGGGACAGAATTTCCGGTGCAAGAACGGAAATCCGTAAATGTCTACGGGACGGGATTCCCAGCGAACTCAAACGTATGGGCTATTTAAGTGGCTTGCCACAACCCCGTTTCTTCACACAAGGTTCTTGGGCTTATAAAACACTGAATGCCCCAGCAACGTGTCCGCCGCAACAGGCCGACTTGGACGATGGCTGTTACCTACCCTTGAGTTTTGTGCAGGAAGTGCAGCGACCTAGGGTCGCCGCAGGGGTGTTTTTTAGCGTAGCAGAAAATGCGTTGAAGCCGTTGGTTGCCCAAAACAAGTGGAAGCTCGATACGAGTAAAGCGACGTGTATCCGTATCGTAATATCGTCAAGTGCACACATTGACATCCCGCTGTATGCCATCCCGGATGACGAATTCGAGAAACTCCTGAGCCGCCGCTTGGTTCTTGATAAAAGTATTTCTTCCTCACAGACAGACCAATGGTCTGCATTGCCAAGTGATAAGGTTCTCCTTGCGCACCGAGAAAAGGACTGGATGCCTTCCGACCCGCGACAACTCAAAGATTGGTTCCTTGCCGAAGTTGCGGCAAAAGGCGAACAATTCCGGCGCGTGGTTCGTTATCTGAAAGCGTTCCGTGACTGGCAATGGGACAGTAGCGGGCCTTCTTCAGTTTTGTTGATGGCTGCCGCCGCTCCCCTTTTCAAAAAGTACGACGGACGCGATGATCGAGCATTTCAGCATGTTGTGAATCATCTGCCCGCCCGGTTGCGCGACGGGGTATTGAACCCCACGGACAAAACGGAATCTTTCACCGGCCGGCTCGGTGAAAAAGGCGTTGAGGAAGCGGCAAAAGCATTTGAGGGGCTCAGAGAAACAATCCGAGCCGCTAGGGATACACACCCCCCAGTGGCTTGCGCACTGATGCGCAAAAAGTTCGGATCTCGTTTCCCTGACGAGCCGGAACGGGTAAAACGGGATACCGAGTTACCCAACGACGATGATGCCTTGTCTCATGTTCTCCCCATTCCGTGGCCACATTTTAAGAATATTGGCCGTATTTCAATTTCTGTAACCCAACACAAGTCAGAAGAAGGAGACTGTCTTGGCCCGTACCAGTCCGACGGAATAAAACTTCCGACAGATATATGGTTGAATTTCAAAGCAGAACACACGTTCAGAGACGGTATTGTTATCCATTGGCAGGTCGTCAATACGGGGCAGGAAGCCCGTGATGCCAACAATCTGCGTGGGGGATTCGACACAAGGGGCTCTGAGATTTGGGAAACAACCCGATACACGGGAAAACATTGGGTTGAATGTTTTGCCGTCGATTCTAAAAGAAATATAAGCCTAGCCCGCAGCGGGAAGTTCTACGTAAATATTGCATAGGCATTCCCCAAAACAAAATAAACCTTTCCCGTAAGTAAGGGTAATGACCCGCGTTTGAAATTGCCCCGGCCCTCTTTCACCGTGTCTAACGGGCCCACATTAACTGCAAATGACCGAAAAACGATTACAAAGCCGCTACACCTCCTGTTTCGCCGCCAGCATAGCAGGTTCAATCTGTCGCCGGATGGCTTCCTTGCCCAAGGCGCTTTTTGCGGCAAGGTCGTTAAAGTCGGTGAATGCCTTGGAATCTGCGGCAATGTCCTCTGGCAGGAAGGCGGGGCGCACGGCAATGCCGCCTACGGCACTGGCGGCTTTCAGTGCTTTCGACCACCCGGGATTGCCTTTGACGTGCCTGTCATCGTCGGCGCAAATCACGATAGGCTTGCCGGGGAATTTCTCCCGCAGCGCGCGGGCAACCGATTCGAGGTTTCCGGCGTCGAAAGCGGCGACCGCTGGCTGGCCCATTGCCTCGCTGATGCTGGCCGCAGTCGCGTAGCCTTCGGCAACCAGAATCGTGCCGGGCTTGGCCAGCGCACAAAACCCGCCGACGACGTGGAAACAGGCCGCTTTGCGCCCGCCTTTCACAAAGCGTTTGATGCCGTCTGGCGAAATGCTCTGCATCGTCCATTGCTTGCCGCTGGCATCGTAAGCCGGGACGTATGTGTTGCCGTCCGCGTCAGTGAGGATGCCTGGGTGCACGGCAATGCCTTTCGCGGCCAGATAGGGCGTCGGGGCTGATACGGGCGTGAGCCGTGCCGCTGCGTGTTGGGTATGGGCCGCGATTCTTTCCTGTTCAGCAAGGCGTTCCTGTTCCCGCCTTGCCTTTTGGGCTGCCATTTCCGCCGCGAGGGTGGCGCGTTCGTATTCGTTGAGCCGCTGCGTTTTTGCCCGCCAGTGGAGTTCTTCGCCCGTGCGGAAGTTTTTGATGTAGCCCGCCGGGACCGCCCCGTCAAGGTGGAAGGTGTAGTAGCCCGCCGTTTCCCCGCGCCTGTCGCCCCCCGTGCGGACCCTCTGCGGTTTGCCGCCGTCAATCGGGTGTTTGCCGTAGACTTCCAGCCCGAGCGAGCGCATGGCGCTCTGGAACTGTGCTTTTGGCGATGCGTACTGACGCGGGCGGTTTTCCGGCAGCCATGCTTTGAACTTATCGGGCGAGGCGGCGGTATCGTCAAAGTACCAAGACTTCGCTTCTTTGTCCCACCGCGCCCCGGCTTCCTTGGCCGCGTCTTTTTCACTGTAAGGGACCGCCAGGTAAGTGTGGCGGCCCGCTTCGCGCGCAGAGTTGCCCATAGTTACCTCTCAATGCCGTCAGTAGCCCTTTGGATCCCGGTGCGCTGCTTTTTTTTAGTTTCAGGGAGCCTCTGCTTCAGAGAGTCCTGAATGAGACGTGCGATCTGTAATGTGGCTTGCTTGTAGTTATACCTTGCGGCCAGGGCAGGGTACTCATGGCTGACCTTGGCAGACGCCATCCAGCTTATTTTTTCGGGATTTTTGGTAATAGCCCTGACACGGCCAAGGCGGTTTTGCGCAGAATTGAATCGCGACATAAAAGATTCCATGTTTTCTGCCCATTGTTTCCTGACCCAGCTGGCCGCGAATGGCCCCGGTTTTTTTTGACTGAGCGCACTAATCCTGACGGCGTATATTTCTGATCGGGATATTAACGTTTCCTCAATTTTCTTCCCTTGGGAAATTTTTTCATCCAGATTTTCCCGGATTAAATTTTTATAAAATGAAACAACATCCAATGGTTTAATATTTTCATGGCTTGCCTTTGCTATTGCCAAGCGGCTCATTTTTTTATGGTTCCCTAAAAATGCCTGGACACGGGCACTCCGGTTATTGACGGACTTCATCAAACGCACATAGTCAGGTTTTAATGTCGGGGTAAAACCAGTATCGTGATCGTATTCCCCATACATGAAGTGTATGTCGCTTTTTTTTATTAACAGCTGGATGTTTAGCTTTCGTGCCTGTTTATATTTGGAACGCAAACATTTCTTAATAGTTGCCTGACGGACTATGGCTGTATCTTGCTCATTATTTTTTTTGCTGTTTAACCCCATGATGCTGCTACCTATACTGCGTGATAGCAAAAATATCTATTTCCACGCGCCTATTGAGCGCGCGCCCGTCCGCTGTGCTGTTATCTGCCCGGTAATCGCCCGCCGATATGTAATCAAGCGTGATTTTGTCCGGCTTAACGCCATTCCTTGCTAGGAAGTCCCGCGCAGAGACGGCGCGGGATTTTGCCGCATTCTGGTCAGACTGTGACCATTGCGAAGCGTCAGTACGGCTTCTGATGATTATCCTATCTGCCTTATTTGCGAGATGGACTAATTCTTTTCTGTCTTTTTCCGGGATAACGAGCCATTTTGCGGCGGGGGGGAAGCTGAACCGGAATGTTTTGGATAACCCTGTGAGCGCCCCTTTGTCTTTGTCAGTCGCCGCACGGCTGACCACAAAGCCGTCAGCCAATAAACTGACAGTCGCCGCGTCGTTGACGGGCTGTCTGGCAGAGCCGTCGACCGTGGGGGGAGGGGGCGCTGATTCGCATGCGGCCAGTATCAGCGCGGAAGTAATCAGCAGGGCTTTCCTCATTGTCGGTACCCGCCGCCAAGTTAGAATTTGAAGGGGCTGCTGTGCAGCGTGCTGTACTTCGCGTGGATGCGCTCTTTATCTTGCGTGGGGGCGTCAGCGCATTTGTCTTCGATTTTTTCTTTGCGCTTTGCAGAAGTGCGGGATCCCGAAAACTTGCCGTGCTTATAGGCGCGGATGTCGAAATAGCCGTCTATTTCTTTTTTGCATTCTTTGGGGGGCGACGTGGACGACAGGCACATGACGGCCGCGCAGGGATCGCCCGCAGAAGCTATAGCGGGCACGGCACAGGCAACAAAAAACAGGGCAAGGGTACGGGACAGAGACTGCATGGCGGTTCCTTCACGGGATTGTACAAAATATATAAAATGATAAACCATAATTATAATTTTGTGTAAAAAAGTCAAAAAAAAAGGCAGGCGTTGCCGCAGCGACACTGGATGGGGCGCCCCCGCAAGCTGGCTGTCGCGGCTTGCCGCCGGGACAGCCAGCTGCTGCGGGGTTATGCGACTAGCGCCAGGGCACTGGCTTCGCTGTCATGGCGCGCGACCGAGCGGATGGACGCCTCTATAATCGCCTTTATCCCGTTAGCAACGCCGCCGTCGCCCCGGTAGTCCCCCCCGCTGAACGCCCACCACGCCGCAACGGTCGTATCGAACTCCGTAGCGTTTGCGGAAGAGCAAATACGGGAAATAAAATTTGAATATTCAGCATATTCCGCAGGGCGGGTTAGCCTGACTCTTCGCTTGATGTCCCTGAAGTTGCCGATCTCGTTACATTCGGCATTGGCCGGGATAGGCAGGGGCAATACGCCATCCCCGTCTTGGTACATGCCCGATGCAGATACTTTGGCGACGAATTTCTCGCCATTTACTGCGATTTCTGCAAACCTGCTGCTCGCTTCCATCTTTTTTCCCTTTCACTGTTTTACCTTGTAGCTTCATGCTCATGCTGGAGTTGGTGTGCCCGACCCCTCTGCTGCTGGTGCGTAGCGCCCGGGGGCGCGTTTTTGTCATAAATGGGGATGGCCGGGACCGTCCCTTTTTCCGCGCGCGCTTGTAGCCCGCCGTTAATCTTGCTCAATGCCTGTTCCCTGACAGAGGCGTCTTTAATTTTTGCCGTCATAATTTTGTCGGCAACAGCCATGCCGACCTGTTGCCGCTGTGCTGCTTTAGGGGCGGTTGCCTCGACAGAGTTACGCATCTGCCGTTCACGGACAGATGCTAGGCGCGCCTTATCTTGTTCAGTCGGCGTATAGCCCCGGACGCTAATATTTTTCAAAGAAGCCTCTAGCCAGACCTGCCGCCGGAAATCCTGCTGCCCATTCACTTTTATTGACTTCCACCCACGCGATTCGGCTAAGTTCACTATCCCCAATGCGACGCGCTCATCGTTGACGTGCGTTTTAATTTTGTTCCCGTAGTCACGGAACGCCAACTGGCCGCTGTCGCGGTAATGATAGCTGCGTTCGTTGGAGAGCAGCTTATTGCTGTCGAATGCAACGAATTCGGCATGGACCCGCGCCATCGCTTCAGCCTGCCGCGCAATATCCCGTTCTGTCTGCTCGACAGGGGCATAGTCGCCGTCCATGCCTTTGGGCGTCCCCAGACGGGCAGACGCTTCCTGCGAGTTGGCAAGCGAGTCCAGGCGGTTGATTTCCTGCCCCGCCTTTTCGGCCTCGTTGCCGAACTGCCTCAGCTGCATGCTGGAGCGGGTTGCTTCGCGTCCCGGGGCGGCGTCCTGCTCAACGGAGTTTTCAAGGCCGTTGGCGCTACGCACGGCATGGAAAAAATAGGCTTCCCGGACGGCTTTGTCGATGCCGCTGATTTCTTTCCGGTACTCATCCGCGTATTTCCCGTCAGCGCCCTTTACGCTTGCTTTGGCGACCCTCCCTAATACGCTGACTTTCCCTTTGTCGATGCTTTTGAGTATCGGCTCAAGCCCTTCGCTGGCCTCAAAGAAGAGGCGTGCCGCCTCTTCGGGGCTGTTCGTGCTTTGGACGGCGGCGGAGTCTTTTGTCTGGACGATATACATTATGGCTTACCGTTCCTGCGGGCGTTCGTCCCTGGCTTCAGCCTGTCTGCCTGGGGCCTGGGCCGGGGCGGTTTTTTCCGGGGCGGCAATCGACTTCCCCAGACCTTCTATATGCCGGAGGAACGCATCGCGGCTTTTCACGTTCTTGATCTCGGTTTCGGCATATTTCTTGGCGGCGGCGGCAAGCGTTTCCGGCGTCAGCGGGGTTGCCTTGGCCGTCTCTTTAGGGCTTGTATGGAGTTCCTTTTCTTTTTTCCAAGGGTAGGCCCGGGCTTTTTCGCCCTTGTAGTGGATCTGGACATCCGCCTTGTTGAGTTTCTTGTGCTCGTTCCGTTCTATCAGCGAGGAACCGACAAACTCAATGTCTTTTTTTTGATGGACGACGGCCGTGTTCCCCTCTTTGCCGACTAACTGGACAAGCCATACATCCGAATTCAGCAGGACCTGCCCTTTATAGGAGCCGTTCTCTTTGGGCGTGACAATACTGATTGAGTTATTCTCGGAACGCTGTTTCGTCGCGTCCACAAGCGTTTTCGGTATCTGCTTGTTGTCAAAAAGATACTTCCCGGCCTGCTGTGCCGTGCCTTGCTGTTCGTTCGGTACTTCTAAGTTTTGCGTCATGATGGCTCTCCATCGTTAGTGTGAACATCTGCCGCCAGATACGGCGGCGTTAGCAAGCGGCTTGTCCAAAATGCACTGATACTATGCTTTGGAATTATGATAATAAATTTATTATCATGTCAAGACGCCCAAATCAATTATTTCGTCATTCTCGCTATTTGAATAATGGCTGGATGCGTTTGGCGTTCCGATGCCAGGCCCGGCGGGGCCTGTCCCTCCCGAATCGTCCCATTCTTCATCTAGCGCGGCCAGTTCCGTGCTTGACGGCGGGGCGGATGTCCCGTCCTCCGCGCAGTTGGCGCTTTCGATAAGGTCAAAAAAGCTGGACACCAGTTTTTCGACATCATCAGGCGATGCGTTTTCTTCTGGCGGCAAGACGAGCTTGGACATGTCCAAGGCGAGCTTGCTAATGTCTATCCCGTCAGCAATGTCCGTCAGCGTCAGTTCCCGCGTGCGGGCCTGAACCATTGCCCGGTGCGTGTCCATATCCAAAAGCCCGACGCTAGGCGGCGCGGCAATCCGCGACTCAAAGGCGGGGTCGGCGTAGTACCGGATTTTTTCGCAGAAAATGGGTTTGGCGCCTTCCAGGATCACAATCTGGCGGTCCGTGCCGATTTCCTTAATTTCCTGCGGAAGCAGCAATGCGCGCCGCTGATCTGATTCGGACATGCTCTTGCCGCCTTTGCCGCTAAGCTGGCGGCTTGTCGACGCGCTTCTGACCGTCTCGTACCCAAGCATTTCTGAATACTCGTTCGCGTCACGCTGCTCACGCGGGGCATACAGGATCTGCAACCCGCAGTTAGTCACGACGGTACGGGCATCCCCCGCGCCATAGACAGAATCCAGCTGCGCAAGGGACTGGATGATGACCGACAGGCGCAGGTTGTACCCGGCCATATACGGGATGGCCTTTGCGATAATCGGGATTTTCCCAATGGCCGTGAACTCATCCATCAGCATGTGGCACTGGTATTTCAGCGCCGGGTTGTTTTCCGGCAGTTCCTTTGTGTTTAAGTTAATGAGTTGCGCGAACAGCAGGGCCACCAGGCGCCCCGCTTCCTGCAAGTGGTCCGGCGTAATGCCGATGTAGACCGTCATGCGTTCCTTGCGCGCCTCGCGCAGGTCAAAATCATTGGACGACGTGGCGGCATCGACGATGGGGTTCGCCCAGATTGTCAGCGGGGCATTGAAACTGGCGAGAATTGACGAGCGCGTGTTGTCCGATGTCGAAAGGAACCTGTTGAGCGAGTCGACGCACTCGTCAGACAGAGGCGGCAAGCCGCCATCCCCTTCGGCCCAATGGCGCGGGTTTAATGGGTTGCCGTCCTCGTCGCATTCGTAGTTCCGTTCATTGATGATGCCGCGCAGGTACTGCTGGATGGGTTGCCCCTTGCCGGAAGACTGGCGGAGCATTTCCCCGATGGTGCGCGGCAGGCGGGGTGTCTCGCATAGGTAGAGTCCCAGCCCAAGGAACAGGTTGCGGGCCTGGTCGTCGAAAAAAGCATCTTTCCCGCCGCTGGGGTAGAACACCTCCCCAATGGCAATCAGATCGCCGACACGGTAATTGGCGCCCCGCACGTAGCCGAGCGGGTTGTAGCGCGAAGTGCGGTAATCCTCGGCGAAAGGGTTGAACAGGTAAACCTTCTGCCCGTGCGCGGCACGGAACCCCGCAGTCAGGTTGAAGACTTCCTGCTTGGGATCGTTGACGACCAGGCTGTCCCGCCAGTTCAGCGCGTTAGGCACGACGTACCCCGCCGTCTTGCCCGAACGGATCGGCGCGGCCAGCAGGACGAATTGCTGGCCAGCCAGCATGAGATAGCGGCCCCGGTACTTCCCGACAATCACGCCCGTCTCCGCGAACAGGCCGGATTTCTGTATCTCTGCCCGGTTTGCGAAGCGCGCCGCGCCATGAAGCGCCCGTTTCTGCCGAGCGGCGGCGACGGCGACGGCAATAACAATGGGGATGCCGTAACAGATCAGGGAGGCGCCCAGTAACGATATTTTCAGGAACTTCGTCTGGGACGCGGCCCCTGAATAGAAGTGCCAGTATCGGTAGTACGTCGTAACGTCTGCTTGCGCGATGCTTGCCTTGTTCAGCAGCAGCATGAAAACGCCCGCCAGATAAGCGGCGGCAGCGGTAGATAGGGCGACCGCCGTGAGGACGGAAAGGGCGGCTGCCCAAGCGCGCGTTCTCATCGCCCCGCCGCCGCTTTCCGCAGCGCCAGTTCCGTCTCGATTTCTGCCATACGGTTCTGCGTGCGGGCCAATAGCGCAAACAACTCGGTGAGGTCCGGCGCGCCCCTGCTGCGTTCCCGCCGTTTTGAGGGGTCATACCATATCTCGGTAATGTGGCGGTCATTCGCGGCGGCGGCGTCGTTATGGACATGGACCACAACGTCGACGACCAGATAAAGCAGCCTGCGGATGACTTCATACGGGAGCGTGCGGCCCTGCCTGTTCTGGAGGATCATCAGCGCAAGGCGCTCGAACGTCAGTTCGGCGCTTCCCGCATGGCAGCTGGTGATGCTTCCCGCGTGGCCGGACGCGCAGACATTGACGAAATCGAAGGTTTCGGCGCCGCGCAGTTCCGCCAGCAGGATACGGTCCGGCTTCATCCGAAGGCAGCTTTTCAGAAGCGACGCGGACGTGACGGGCGAGCCGCCCTCTTCGCTGGCTTCGGACGGGTAGAAGAGGTGCACGTGGTTCGGGTGGTTCGGCAGGAAGAGTTCCGGCACGTCCTCGATCGTGATGAGCCGTTGCCGCGCCGGGATGTCCTGCATCAGCGACTTCATGAACGTGGTTTTGCCTGACCCCGTTTCCCCGGCGATGATAATGACCTTGGCAAGCTGCACGGAGCGGCGCAGGAAATCCATATAGCGCCCGTCCGCCTTGAGGGCCATAAGCTCTTTCTCGCCCTCGCCCAGATCGTCAGAAATAGGCTTGACGCGCCGGAAGAAGCCCTGCTTCTCATAGTCTTCCAGCGTCCTGACGGCAAACGAGGGCTTGCGGATGGTGACCGAGATGGTCCCGTGCTCACATGCGGGCGGGCGCACGACCTGGATGCGCTCCCCGTTGGGCAGCACGGCGGAAAGAATCGGGCGCACATCAGAGAACTCGTTCTCAGAGAAGGACGAGACCGCAATGCCAAGGCTGTCCAGGTGCTCGAACGTCAGCCCGGCGGCCCCGTGCCTTTCCCATTTCCCGCCGCGTTCAGCGAACACTTCCCCGGGGCGGTTGACGCAGACCTCGCTGACCCCGGCATCGTCCAGCCACGGGCGCAGGGGCCCTAGGAAAATGTTGACGGATGTCGACCTGTCGACGTTGCCCGTCAGGTAGTCATTAGCGCGGTTCATCCCCTGCCCCGCCCTCATCGGCCGTGAGTTCGTACACGTCCGAGAAATCCAAGTCACGCGCCACAAAAATGGAGATCTCGGCCCCTTGGCTGACGTAGATCGTCGGCGGGATATTGATCGTCCCGCGTATGGCTTCTGCCGCCGCGCTGCTCATCCCCTCGCTTGTGTTCGTGAAGGTGATGCGCTGGCCCTTGCCCTGGTCCAAGGCGTTGGAGGCGGCTTCAGCCACATCGTCGATCAGGCTCAGCATGATGGCGCCGCCGAACCGCAGCCAGAAATGGTCATCGACATGCCCCTCAATGCCGGATGCCCCCAGCGCGTCCGTGCCCGGGGAATTGAGCGGGATGCGGACGCCGTCCGGCGTGTCGATATGCGTGTACAGGACGAAGATGCGTTTGGACCCGCGCAGGGCGCCGGCCCGGTATTCAGCGACGGCGCGCGAGCCACGCGGGATCAGCACGACCTTGCCGCTGTAGCTATATACGTCGCGGCTCACCAGGCACGAGGCAAAACCGCCCACCGTGCTGTCCAGCCGCGTCATTTGCCCGCACTTGATCATGGCCCCCGCTGTCAGCAGGTAATCACGGTTCTGGAGCAGGTGGGCGCGGCTTGCGTTCCTTTGCGAACTGACCAGCATGCCATCGAGCGCCCCGCTCCCCGTGCCGCCGCTGTCAAAAGAGGCCCGCCCGCGTGCCTTTTCAGCCCCGCCCGTGCCCGCAGATGCGACCATGAGCGGGGAGGCGGCCCGGTCGACCCCTTCCGCGGCCGGGCTTGCGCCCGGCCCTTCGCCGGCCACGGGCGGGCGCCGCAAACCCTCCCCGCCTGTGCCGGCCGCCGGGGGTTCCTCGCTGGCGGGCGATGGCGGGGGCGGGCGGAAATCGAACGTTTTCTTCTGGGGCGGGCGGCTAGGCGTGAGTTCCTTAACTTGTTTGTCATCTTCCGCCTGTGCGCGCGCGGACCTGAACACGGCAAACATCACCGCCGCGAGGCCGCAGCATGCCAGCACAAAAGTGAAGGCCATCAGTTTCCTGCGCAGCCCGCTTGCTGCCCGCCGCGTATTGACGCTAGGGATGCCGCGTTCGCCGTCAAGGGCGTTCAGGCTATCTGCCGAGTCAGTCATTGTCTTCCCCGATCGGCGGGTGTGCCGGGGCGATAGGCTTGTCCGGATCCCAGCCCGGGGGCAGGTACTGCCCGCGGGGGTCGGCGCCTCCGGCGTTGCCGTGTATACCCTGCGGCAGGCTGCCCGCCGCCGTCACCCCGTCATCTGCGACGGTATTGAGCGGGGATTCGCCCTTTACCCGGCGCCTGACCCCGGGTATCGCCGTGCCGCCCTGCGGCGGGACGCCCTGCGGCTCATAGGATTCGTTGTAAATCCCGACAACCATCTGCCCGTAGCGCAGCATCATCTGTCTGGAGACACGCTGCACGACCAGGACATCCGGGGTTTCCGGGTTGATGTGCGTGTTGACGGCCGACTCGGTTTTGTTTTCCGCGACATGGAAAACCGCCGGGATCTCCCTGTTGCCCGGGAACCGCAGGTAGGTAAACCTGCCATCGTCATACGCCATCGTGGGCGCTATCTCCGACGATCCCGGGGCGACGTGCATGGTGTACTGCCAGTTCCTAGGCGCGGCGCGGGCATTGAGCTTTTGCTGCACCGCCCGCCTGTCGGTTTCTTCCCGGGCGGCCATGTCCGCGTCTCCGGGGTAGGAGAAAACAACCCGGAACGCGATTTTCGGCGACGCTTCCTCGTGCAGGGCAAGCACAAACGAGTATTGGCGCTTGTTGGTCACGATAATGAGGTTCGTGTTCCACTGTTTCGCAGTCGGCTGGACCATGCCGTTGGCCCCTTTGACGGACTGCGGTTTCAGGTACACGTTGTTCTTGGCGTCCTGTATCTGCCATCCGGCGGAAAAGCCGGACGCGATGCCGTTCGGAACGACTTCCTCGTCCTTCCCGAAAACGATCTGCGTCGCATACCCGACCCCGGCATTGACCTGCACAACGTCCAACTCGTTATACATAACATGCTGGATACGGGAGTCATATATCGACCCTTTCGGCTCATCTTTCGGTAATGCCGCCGCTGACAGCGCGGCCAGGGCCATAGCGGCCAGCGCGCGCCTCATGGCTGCTGGCCCCCGCCAATGCTGTTTGCCGGTGCCGCCTCTGCCGCCCCAAATTCCTCATCCGTGCGGTAGCTCGTCACTTGGAACCCTAGCGGGTTCAGCATCCTCTCGCTGGCCGTGAGCCTTGACGGGTTCAGGTATTCGTAGCCGATGGTCGCCACATGGTTGGTTTTGCGGCCGGCGCCCCCGTCATTGGCGCGGCTCACCGTCCTGATATACCGGACGGCCGCGGAGCCGTGGCCGTCAGGCGAGACCCCGAGGACTTCCACCGTGACCCTCTGGTGCTTCCCGAGCGTTTTGTCGAGGGCCTTTTCCCCGACAAACAGGTCCGTGTACTGCTTGCCCACGGCCGGCCCCGCCAGCAGCCGGGCCTCGTCGTAGTCACGCCCTATGGTGTACCAGTCGTATGTCTCGCGGGCGCGCACGAACTTCGACAGCCAATACTTGTCAAGCGCCTCGTCATAGCCGATGCGCTGGTCGCCCAGGACGGTCACAATGTCGACAGCGCCCGTGACATTGTCAACCCGGACGATATAGGGCACCGTCTGCTTGAGCGGCGTCATAATGACGATTACGGCGAGTGCCAGTACCACCAGAAAGGCGGAACAGGCGGCGACGGCCCATGCCCGCCTTTCAGACTGTTCGATCTGGGCCGTGCGGGAGGCATCCCAACAGTTTGCTGCGGCAAACTCATCGGCGGGTTTCTGCTTGGGCGGCTCTTGGGCCGCCCCGCCGGAGGCTAGGCGCTTCCAGGGGAATGTCATGTAGTCTCCATTTCAGGGACTGCGGTTTCACAAATTTATGCAATTATAAAACCGTTTTATAAAAAACGGTCAAACAAAATATAAAAAATGGCGCTTAAGCGCGCCATTTTTCTGATACCGGCCGGGCGGGGTCCCGTGGGGGTGAAATCCGGGCTATCTGGCTTTTTCGGCGGTCCCTGTCGGCATGCCCCAGTTCTGCTTCAGGCGGTCAATCGCGGCACGGCGGTAGGCGGGGGACGCCATGCTGCGGCCGGAGAGCAGATGCCCGAGCCTTGAGCCTTGTACCTGCGGCCCGCTTAGCTGCCCGTCCTTGCCGATGTTCTGCCGATAAGAGGTGTGCTGCTTCCTGAAGTTATCCAACAGGTTCTGTGCCGCCCTCTTGAACGGGTTCGCCATCTGCCCGAACGTGACGGCAGCCATGCCCATGCCCCCGGCCAGCGCCCCGGCCAGCCCGCCCGCCTGGTAGGTCAGGTAACTGAACGCGGCCGTGAGGATGGCGACCTCGCATGCCATAGCAATCGGGGAGGCGTCGTCCGCAGACATTGAGTCAATCCCCAGCGAGGTGATCTGGTGGTCAAAGCAGACCATCCCGAGCGACAGGACGGCCGAGCAGATGACTATCGTCATCGTATAGCTCATAGCCTGCCCGGCCCATGAATCAAAATACCTTGCGGTAGCGGGGAACATTAAAAGCATAATGAAAAACGGGCCCAGCACAAAAAGGACCGCAAGCATCAGCTTGGCAAGCAGGACCATCACCCCGCCGACCAGGACAAGGATGACCGTCCCGACCGCGATAATCCCGCCCGCGAGTATCCAGCCGAACATCGGCCCTATCGAGGCTTCGTCCGCTTTGGGGCCAAGGCATTTGGCAGCCTGCTCCATCCCTTTCTCCAAGACCCTATCTACAGTCTGGTAAACGTTGGCGGGAGGCGCGGCGCCCACGCTTGGCATGGCGGAAGATAGGCCGGATTCGATGCTTTTGATCCCGCCCATGACGTAGCCGGAATAATTCCCGGCATTCAGGGCAAAGAACGCGACGATGGCGATTTTCACGCACTTGAGCACGAATTCCTCAAAGGGCGCCTGGATGCGGCCCGCGATGATCATGTACCCCATCAGCACGAAATACAGCGTGACGCCGGCCGTCGCCGTGGCGGTAATGACGCCAATGACGTTGCCTATGCCGCTTGTGACGAACGCGGACATGGCCGACTCGACCGTCGTGCCGATGTATTCAAAAACGCCCATCGCCATAGCTGCCGCTCAATATTTGACCGTAGGCATGGTCCATTCTTTGGCGGCGCGGGCGTTGACGCAGTTCGGGGCGTCACGGAGTTCGCCGGGGTTGTTTTTGCATTTTTCAAGCATTGCCTGTCGTTCAGGCTGATGCCCCCTGTACCATTCCACCGTGCGCACTTCCTCATTGCTGGCGGCGGGTTTGTCTTCCCAGCAGCCAGCAAGGGGCGCTAATAGCATCATGGCCGTTATGCAGTGCATCGCTTTCATTTGCCTCTCCTTAGAATGTGAGCGTCTCATACTTGATGCCGCTCTTTCCGGTGCTGAACCTTAACGCGCTTTTTTCCCGGCGCTGCTGTTCCATCATCCGGTCCTCCGCCGCTGAAATCCGCGCCGCGAGGTCAAGCATGGCCTGCTGGTTCTGCAAGAGGGCTTGTTCGGCCTGTATCCGCCCTTGCAGTTCCGCTATCGCCTTGGCGTCCTTCGTCGTGTTGATCTTCTGCATGAGCGATTCAATCTGCCCGATACGCGACTTGGCGCTGTCATAGGCTTTTGTCCAGTTTGCCTTATCCTGCGCGCCCTTGAGCGCGCGCGAGTAACATTGCGCCTTGCCCGCCGCGCCAGAGGCGCTGCCGCACGAGTCGAACACCTTGTATTTGTCGTAGATTGATTTTGCCTGGCCGGACAATCCATTATAGCCGTCTTTGAGGCTGTCGAAACCGCCCTGCCAGTCCTCCGGCATATACTCCCGCAATGCCGGGTTATTCAGTATGTCGCCGAGGTTCCTTGAACCCGTGATGGCGTTGTATTGCGCCACGAGCGCGTCGTACTGTGCCTTAAGTTCCGCGATCTGCTCGACGTATTTGGCGATGTCCTCCACATGGTTGATGACCCGCGTGCCCTGTGCCAGCCCGTCGATGACGGGGATGCCCGTGGCAAGCGCGGGCAGGGGCAGGGCCAGCGCGAGCGCGGCGATGGCGGTTTTCAGTTTCATGGCGTTTCCTCCGTGTTGGCTGTCCCGAGCCTGTTGCGGTTGCCCCGGGCGGCGATGCGGCCGATGAATGCGCCCATCCATTTTTCCGGCTCTTCGGAGCCGACCTCCCGCATGACCTTGTGGAGCAGTTCGATGTTGTCCGTGCTCCCGGAGAGCACGGCCAGTTCCGCGTCCAGCCCTTCTAGGCTAAGCGTGGCGACGGATGAGCGGTGCCCCTGCTTGATAAGCATCATGCGGGAGTTTTCCTCAAATGCCCTGACAATCTCAAATTCGGCTTCAGTCAGGCCAAAGCCCATCCGCCCGCCTTTGCCCGTGGTGTATTCGTCGTGGTCCGCTTTCGGGTTCGGGAGATAGATTTCCGTGGCCGTCTGCTGGACAAGGTGGCTGGCTATCTTGGATTCAAGCAGGCTGGACGGCATCTGCGTGGCAAACACGCCCAGGCCGTTCTGCTTTCTGATCGTCAGCTGCTTGTTGCCCGCGAATTCGGCAAACGCCTCATCGTTGACCCACTTCCAGCATTCGTCCATGTAGTAGATGAAGCGCCGCCCGTCGATGACCGACTCCATCCTGTGGAGGAGGTACATGCTGATCGGCGTGCGCGTTGCCGGGTTATCCAGGAATTCCGTGCCGTCAATCCCGTAGCTGGAGTGAGTCGTGAAGTCGAGCAGGTCGGCCGGGTTATCCAGCACCCACGCGAACGGCCCGCCGCTGCACCAGCGGGCCAGGCGTTTCTTCACGCTGTTTTCCTTCCTCGCGGCATCCGCCGGTTCCGTGATGTTCTGCGGGACAAGCGCGAGCCGCCTGACTTCCCTCGGCATCGCCATCACCGAGCGGATGGCCTTGCTGATCCGCTCGAAATCGGACGCCGACAGCTTCTCGCCGTCCGTCTCGCCCGTCACGAGGCGGACGACAAGGCGCTCGAGGAACTGGATGTTCGTTTCCGTAGGTTCCATCTGGAACGGGTTGAACCCGGTCGGCTCCCCGTTCTTTAACGCAAGGTAGCGCCCGCCGACCGCGCGCACGACAATCTCCGCGCCCCTGTCTTTGTCAAAAAAAACATCCGTGTAGCCTGTCGGGCTGCGTTTTTTGTATTTCTGGCTCTGGCAGAAGAGCATGCCCATGAGCACGGTCTTCCCCGTGCCGGACATGCCGATGATGCGGGTGTTGCCCAGCAGTTTTTTGTCGTAGGCGTCCTCTTCCAGCCTCGATGCGTGGAAGTTGAAATACAGCGGCTGTCCGCTTGGCGTCTTGAGCAGCATGACGGCCTGCCCCCAGGGGTTATTGTCCCGCTTGCCGCTTAAAAAGTTATGGAAGCTGCTGAACGCCACGAAATTAAGGCTCGTCAGGAGCGCGATGCGCGGCCTGTAGGCCCAGTTGGCCGGAAGCTGTGCGTAGAACCCCGCTTCGGTGGCGGTGTTGACGCTGGCGGCAATAAAGCCCAGGTCCTGCACGAGCGCCATCGCCTTGCCGACGTTGTTGGCGGTGTCCGACGTGGAGGCGCCGAATACCGCCAGCGTGTAGTGGTACTCGCCCATCAGGAACTTGCCCTGCGTGAGGTCGTCGAGGGCAACTTCCATCTGCTGTATCTGCGTGGGCGAGGCGTCCGCCGCCGTGACCAGCTGGTTCGCCTGTCTCTGCAAGCGGGCTTTCCCCTCCCTTTTGGAGAGGCACGAGAAAGACTGCGTGATGATAAATTCGTAATCCTCGTACAGCAGCCCGTTCAGCAGGCCCGGCTCCGTGGACGCGACGTAATCCTTGAAGTCGATAATCTGCACATACCGCGTGCGGGCCGGCGTGCGTATCTCTATCTGTTCCGTGCCGACATGTACCCAGGCGTTGCCCAAGTATTCGTTCAGGGCCGTTTCAGGCAGGCGGACGGGCTGCCAGACGCCCGTCAGCAGGAAATGGATGAATTCAAGCATGCGGGAGCACCTGAAACGGCAGCGGATCCCGTTTTTGCCCACGGTTTCGGCCTCATAAGCGGCCATCCGCTCAATCCCTTCCCCCGGATCTTTGGCATAGCGCCTAAGCGAGCTTTCGACCTGCCTCGATATTTCGTCCAGCGCATGCAGGTGGTCCCCGCGTTCGGCGAGGATCTCGCCCGGGGTGCGCCTCCCCCCCGCGAACATCCTGCCGAGCTTCGACGGGTTGGGGCGGTAGACGATGGTCAGGTATAGCTCGTTCGCCATCATCTTGTATTTGTCGAACGTGGCGTAATAGCGTTCGTTCAGGGACGCGCAGAAGGGGTTGTCGAATTCGGCCTCGAGGCGGTCCGACATCCGGCGGCGGACAATGTGTGTCCACAGCGATACCTTTTCCGAGCCGATGGCGCGGATCAGCGTGTTGAGTTCGTCCGCCCACCGCTGCACGTCCCCCTCGTCCGTCGTCTCGTGCGTGACGCCGTCTAGCCGCCACATCCTGACGTAATCGCCGTCCCGCGTGATGAGGGTGTCCGGCGCAATATGCGCGGAATACGGGATGTGGCGCGCCGCGCTGCGCTCCCGGGGCATTTGCGCCGCGTATTTCAGTTCAGGCGCGCTCATTTTCTGGCCGCTCTGATGCCCCGGCCTTGGACATGTCCAAGGCCGGGCGCCTGGCGTGGAGGCCGAGGGGGTCATTGACGGCTTTCCTCAGGGCGGCGACCGCCCCCCGTTTTTCTTCAGGCGGGGCCGTCATGAACCTGTCCAGGAACGCACGGCATTCGCCGGATAGCGTCCCGCCCCTTTCCTTGAGCTTTTGCCCTACCCATCCGGCCACCGTCAGCTTTTGCGCGTCGATGTCGCACAGGACGGCGCCCACGGGGCGCGGGCTGCCGGACGTTTCGCGCTCAAGGGCGGCTAGGCCGCGCAGGAGATCCAGCGCCCCTTTTGCCGATTTCATCTTGGCCTCTTCGGGAACTCGACCGGGGAGAGCGTCGCGCTCTTCCAGAAACGGGCGCTGGCGCCCCTTGCGAAGCGGAAACGCATCTTCAGCCCCAGCAGCCGGAACTGCTGGTCGTCGGTGGCGACGATGGCCCTCTGCACCAGCACGATCGGCACGGCAAGCAGGGCCAGGCCGAGCAGCTTGTCGTTGATGAGTACCGCGCAGTAGACGCCCGCCAGGCACGGCAGGGCTATTGCCGCCAGAAGCGGCACGAGCGGCACGCCTAGGTACAGCGCCGGCCGGGTGGCCCCTTTGAAGAGCGGGTCCTGCCTCATGTCAGATGAACCAGCCCGCAATCACGCCAGCACTGCCGAGCACCATCGCGCCGCCGAAAATCCTGATGATTTCCATCATGTTCGCGCCGCCGAATATGAGCTTGTACGCCGCCCACATGATGGCCAGCGTGATGATGACTAGCCCTACGCCCGTCAGCCCTGACTTTATGTTTTCGAGGCCCTCGTTCACTTTATCGAGGCCCCCCGCCGCAAGCGCCGTGTGGGACGACGCGATGAACGTCAGGGCTGTCGCCGCAAGCGCCGCGCGCCTTGCTTCGCGCGCGGACATGTTTTTTAAGCACTTCATTTCTGTGGTCCTTTTTGGATATGTTGTACAACAACGTCGTTAATCCCGAAGTTCGCCCGGATGTAACCGATCGCCCTGTCGGCGCTTTTCCAGCGGCGCGTCTTCCTCTCGCCGATGGTTGTAAGAAGGTAGGTTTTGGACGGCGCGTGGATACGCATCTCGAACCCTTCGCGCCCGTTGCCGACTAGCTCAATCTGCCTGACATACGATATGTCGTACTGGCGCAGGAGTTCCCTTGCGGTGATCGGCTGGACGGCCGGGGCGGCGGTTTTGGGGACTAGGGCTAGGCGCGGCATGGCGTTCAGAAAACGACTTTCGGGTTGGCCGGGGCGCCTTCCCCGGCGGCGCGCGCGCCGCCCAGCACGACCGGCCCGCCGTCGTGCGCCCGGGACACCCTGGCCCCCGTGGGGCGGGGCGGATCCAGCAGGGACGGGACGCCCGGCGCCTGTGCGCCCGCCGCCGCGACGACTTTGTCCACATAGCTCGGCGCGCCCGGTTTGTCCGGGCTGAAGCCGCGCAGGAAATTCCCTGAGTAGTAGCAGCTTAGCGCCGCCCGCAGCGCGGCCTGCGTGTTGTCGTACCTGCCTTTGGCGCGCCCGTAGCATTCGGCGAGGATGGCCGCGCCGGCCGCAAGGTTCCTGCACGGCTCGAACGCCGTGCGGTAATCCAGCCCGTACTTTGCCAGATTATGGCGGTTGACCTGCACGATGCCGAGGCTGAAATTCTTGCCCTGCCCTTCCAGGGTTTCCGCAGCCCTGACGGCTTCCTCAAGGCTCTGCGGCTGGCGTACCTGCCCGCCCACGACGCCTATCGCGTAGGGGTTGTGGGCGGACTCTACTTGGGCCAGCGCCACCATCGTGGGCACGGCGACCTGCGGGGCGCATTCCTGTACCAGCGCGGCGAGTTCTATCATTGCGCATCCATCCTTCCTAAGATGGATGCCATAATATCAAAAATGTAAAACCAAAATCAACAAAATGATTTTACAAAGATGGCAGTTCCTGCACTTTTTGCCGTCACGCGCTTTGAGCCTTTTTTTTAAGCGCCCTTATTTTTTTTCCTCGGGAGCAGGTATGCCTGGACGTAGACCACCTCCGGAAGCTCACGGATGATGTGGTTCAGCAGCCGCCCCGGGTCGACGTAGTATTTCGGCCTGTCCCTGTCGCGCCGGGTTGTCAGGTAGATTTCCTCGTCCCGGTATTCCAGTTTGGCGGTGACGTAGAAACCTTCAGTGCTGTGGTTTACATGCAGTTCTACGATGTGGCCCCTTTTGCTTGCTTCTTTTAGCTCGTGCTCATAAACCGCACATTCCGGGTTCCATGCTTCCATAAGTTGCCTTTACGCTCTGTCGTACCGCAGATACCGGATTTTACTTTCAAGTCCGGCCGTTGTGTTTTCTGCGGGCATTTCCGGCCCCGGCCGGAAACCGCGCGCTGACAGGGTTTCGCTTGCGCTCATCCCCTGCGGGGACGCCTTGCGCCCTTCTGCCCGCTTGCCTTTCCGCCGTCCCTGCGGCCAAAGGGGCGCCCTTTGGATTCCCCCGCCTTGGACATGTCCAAGGCGGCATCTTGCGCCGGCCCGGGGCCGGCGTGGGCGCGGCACGCCGCGCTTTCTGGCTTTGTGCGCCGGAAGCCCCGCGCCGTCCCTGACTGCCCCCTGCCCTGCCCCGCCTGCTTCCCGCCGCCTTTTCCCGACGTGTAGCGCCCC